>CABXBX010000043.1 GCA_902510495.1 uncultured Pelagibacteraceae bacterium | reverse complement strand
TAATTGGAATTATTAAAGTAATCAATAATTTTTAGATAAAAAAACCCCAGCAAATAAATTTACTGGGGTTTTATGATAATAAATATTATCTTTGTTTTTTAGTTTTAAATTTTCCGCCTTTAATTTCTTGTTCTAAGAAAGAACCTTCGGCTTCACCGACGCTAGTAAAAGCAACTCCAGTTGCACCTTCATAGTCAACTTTTTTACCTTTAGCTAATAAATCTAAACCTTTTTTAAGTTCACCTGGGTAAATCTTTGTTCCAGGACCGTTAGCAACATCCATTACATTTTTTGCAATTGATGCTCTGTCAGCTGACCCACCTGCTTGCATTGCTAAAACAATCAAAGCAGCTGCATCATAAGACTCACCAGTGTAAGGACCAGAGCTATCGATACCAGCAGCTTTTGCAACTTTACTGAACACACCAGCACCTTTACCAGTTGAACCTGGCATTGAACCAAAAGATTTTTTTAAGTCTTTTCCAAACGCATCTACTAAAGACTGACCGATCATACCATCAGATAAAATAAATTTATCAAATGCACCAGAGTCTAAAGAAGCTTGGATAATTCCTTTACCACCTTGGTCAAGGTAACCAATTACAGCTACTGCATCACCACCTGCTGAAGCAAGAGTTGCTACTTCAGAAGAGTAGTCTGCTTTACCATCTTCATGAGCAGTTACAGTAGTTACTTTAATACCATGAGCTTCAACAGCTGCTTTATAAACATCTGCTAAACCTTTTCCATAGTCATTGTTAGTATAAGTGATTGCAACACTTTTTACTTTTCTGTCTTTAGTAATATCAGCTAAAATTTGACCACCTCTAGCATCAGATGGAGCAGTTCTAAAGAAATACCCTTTGTCATCTAAAGTAGTTAATCCTGGTGATGTAGCTGATGGTGAAATCATTACCACACCGTTTGGCACAGCAACGTTTGAAGCTATTGCTCCAGTTACACCTGAACAGTCAGCGCCCATAATCGCCGCGACACCTTGTGCGATAACACCTTCAGCTGCTGCAGTTGCTGCTGCTGAGTCCACACAAGTAGAATCTGCTCTTACTACTGAAATAGTTTCTCCACCTAATAGCGAACCTGAGTCAGAAGCTTCTTTAAAAGCAAGTTCTGCAGATGCAGCCATAGCTGGCGTTAGAGATTCAATAGGACCAGTAAATCCTAAAATAATCCCCATTTTAACTTCTGCAAATGTATTCGATGTAAAAGTAGATGCGAATATAAATGCAGCGATAAATAGTTTTTTCATTATTTTCCTTCTTATTGTTAACAATTTATAAAAAGCTAATTTAATTATGATTAACTAAGTTTTTCAATGGGTAAATTATCTTATTTTATGAAGCAAAAAGACTGAACCAATAACGATAATCCCACCCAATATGAACAAAACAGTTGGAACTTCACCAAATATTAAAAAACTTAAAGCTATCCCAAATATTGGAAACAGAGAATAAGAAGGAAAGATTTGGCCTACCGTATAAAATTTATATAAATAAAACATCAATAGATGTGCTCCTAAAGAAACAACGATTGCCTGGTAGGAAATTAAGATCCAAGAATTACGACTTATAGACTGAATACTTGAGATAGTGTCACCCTCAATCAAAAAAGATAAGATTAACAAAATTACAAAACCAAATAGACCAGTAAACGCATTAGTTAAACTAATATCCAAATCTCTTAGTTGTCTTGAAAAAACTTGAGCAAAAGCAAATGCTAATGCCATTAAACTTGCAAAGAATAACCCTAAAAAATTATCTACTAATTTAGGATCAAAAAATATTATCAATACACCAATAAAAGCTGAAAATATAAAGAACCACTTTTTTGGACTTATATTTTCATTTAATATGAATGCACTAGCAAGTATCCCAAAAGGTATCGCTAATTGAGAACCTACAATCACAGGTGAGATAATAGAGGAATAGTAAAGAGCGAGTGTCATAAATACATAAACCATAACACCCATTGAGATTGAAAAAGCTACTAATGAAGGCATGTATTTCTTTTCTGGTATTTTAAATTTCCAAAAAGGAATCAATATCAACAATACTAACCCCATTCTTAGTGATGCCATAAGAATTGGAGGAACAGAGTCGTTCAAAACTAATTTGGTGAAAGGAAATGCACTCCCATGAGCCATTGCAATAAAAAGTAAAATTAATAAATGTTTTAAAGGCAAGTTCTAACCCATTGTAAATGGATCAGTCATCGGTTTGTCTGATGAATTGTACCATGTGGTCTTTATTCTTGTGTATTCTTTAATAGACTCAATGCCTGCTTCTTTTCCATAACCACTATCTTTAATACCACCAAAAGGAGCCATTGGAGAGATTAATCGGTAAGTATTTATAAAAACTATACCAGCACGTATAGCTTTAGATACTCTTAAGC
>CABXBX010000042.1 GCA_902510495.1 uncultured Pelagibacteraceae bacterium | reverse complement strand
TCAATAAATCTTTTGCTAGCTTCAGTTCCGCCTTTTAGTTCTATACCAACCATTGGACCGTTTCCACCTTTAAGATATTGTTTAGCTCTTTCCGCAATAGGTTTGTCGTGCTCAGTAGAGTATATAACTTTAGTCACTTCTTTGTGTTTCTTAAGAAAATCAACAACATATTCAGCATTTGTACAATGTTGTTTCATTCTTAAAGCGACTGTTTCAAGTCCTTGAATAATAGCAAAAGCATTATCTGGTGAACATGCTGAACCTAAATCTCTCAACAAACAAACTCTAGCTCTGACAGCAAAAGGAACATTTGCTCCTGTAAGTTCAGGTACAACTTTACCCCAAACAGCACCATTATAACTAGCATCTGGTTCATTAAATAATGGTTGTCTTTTTGGATCAGCTGTCCAATCAAAATTACCACTATCAACAATACTTCCGGCAATAGCAGTTCCGTGCCCACCGATATATTTAGTTAATGAATGAATTACTACGGCGGCACCATGCTCAATTGGTTTACAAATTACAGGTGCTGCAGTGTTATCCATTATTAGAGGGATATTGTATTTTCTACCTATATCGGAAACTTCCTTAATCGGAAAAACCCTTAAGTATGGGTTTGGTAAAGTTTCTCCATAAAAAGCTCTAGTTTTATCGTCAACTTTTTTTTGAAAGTTTTTAGGATCTTTTGGATCAGCATATCTTATTTCAATACCAAGTTTACTTAACGTGTGTGTAAATAAAGATACAGTTCCACCATACAAATCTGTTGAACTAACAATATTATCACCAGCTTGGGCGACATTTAACACTGAAAATAATGATGCTGTCTGTCCAGAAGCAACTGTTAAACAGGCCAAACCTCCTTCGAGTGCCGCAATTCTTTTTTCCAAAACATCATTTGTAGGATTCATTATCCTTGTGTAGATATTACCAAACTCTTTTAGTGCAAAAAGGTTAGCCGCATGATCTACACTATTGAATTGATAAGAAGTTGTTCTATAAATTGGAACAGCGACAGCATTTGTTGCTGGATCACTTCTGTAATCGCCACCATGTATAGCAATGGTTTCTGGGTTATTTCTTTTTTTACTCATCTTATACTCCTTTTTTAGTGCTTTAACTTAATGTAAGGCGCACAATATAGTTCAAATGCCTACCAATTTTGAGAGAAAATTCCTTTTTAGCAGTTTTATGCCCGCAATAGGATCAAATCGGCAATTTAAATTTAACAGATTAAAGTCATTTTACAAGGTAAATATCAAATTGACTTTGTAGTTAATAATAGTATTAATCCTGGCACAATGACAAAATTTCTAAAAAAAGACCAGATATCATCTTCTTGGTATGAAATAGACGCAAAAAATGCTGTTGTTGGTCGATTAGCAACAATTGTGTCTAAAATCATAAGAGGAAAAAATAAAACAACATACACTCCTCATATGGATCATGGAGATTTTGTAGTAGTTAAAAATATTGAATTAGCAAAATTTACAGGAAAAAAATTTCAAAATAAGAAATATTACAGACACACAGGACATCCTGGAGGTATAAAAGAAACAACACCTGAAAAATTACATGAAAAGAAACCAGGAGAAGCTTTGAAATTAGCCGTTAAAAGAATGTTACCAGGAGGTGTATTAGGCAGACAACAACTTACAAAATTAAAAATTTATTCTGGTAATGATCACCCACATTCAGCTCAAAACCCACAAATAATTGAATTGAGCAAATTAAATAGCAAAAATACAATAAGAAATTAATATGGAATCAACTCAATCAACATCAAAATCCTCAAAAATTAAATTAGATTTTAAAGATAGCAAATACGCTACAGGCAGAAGAAAAACTTCAATAGCTAGAGTTTGGTTAAAAAAAGGATCAGGTAAAATTTATGTTAATGGTAAGCTTTATAGTGATTATTTTTCAAGCGATAATCATAAGATGCAAATTACTAGACCTTTCGAGTTAATCAATCAAGCTACAGATTACGATGTAAGGTGCAATGTTAAAGGTGGGGGTCCCACAGGTCAAGCTGGTGCTATGGTGCATGGTATTTCAAAGGCTTTAGTGTTATTTGATGAAAATCTCAAGTCTACTTTAAGAACTGAAAAACTGACCACAAGAGATTCTAGGGCAGTTGAGAGAAAAAAACCTGGAAGAAGAAAAGCTAGAAGAAGCTTCCAGTTCTCTAAAAGATAATTTTTTTTTAATTTTAAACTGTTATAATAAAAAATGCCTAAGCTCAATGTATTAGTCGCTGGTTCAACTGGTTATATAGGAATTCAACTACTCAAGTTGTTGGTTAAACATAAATATATAAAGATAAAATATTTATGTGGAAATTCATCTGTTGGTAAAAAAGTTTCAGTTTATGATAAAACAACTTCATTAAAAAAATTACCAAAAATTGTAAGATTTAAAAA
>CABXBX010000041.1 GCA_902510495.1 uncultured Pelagibacteraceae bacterium | reverse complement strand
CTCTAGCTATCATATCTCTATCTTGTTGGTTTTCAGGTAGTTTAATTGACTTTGGAATAGTTACCCAACCATTTGCATTTCTACAAAATACAGCAGGTCTACCTTCTTCATAACCCATATGAACGTCTTCCAACCAATTTAGATCGTCCCAGCCCATTGCCTCTACGTACTTTTTAAGAAATGGAGTTATCTTTTTGTAATCGGGAAGTAAATTTACATCATATCTATAACCAATATGCTGACCAATTAGCTTTTCTCTGGCAGTTTCTTTGAAAGTTCCAAGTTTCATTTTCTTTTCTTTTTTTGGTTTACTTTTAATTTTTTTATTTTTTTTCTTAGCCATAGTTACTCTTATATTTTATGATAATTATCTACACCAACAGTGTAATTTGTTCCTGCTAATGGTACTTTAGCTAAAGCAGATGCCTCAGATGTTAATGCAGCTAAATCTTCAGGTTCCAAAGAGTGAATGTTTGTTTTACCACAAGCTCTAGCTAGAAGTTGAGCCTCTAAAGTCATTGCATGGAGATAATTGTATACTCTTAAAGCAGCAGCATCAGGATTTAATCGCGCTCTTAATTTAGGATCCTGTGTTGCAACACCAACTGGACATCTTCCAGTATGGCAGTGATAACATTCACCAGCTTTAACGCCCATTTCTTTTTCAAAGTTTGCTTCAGGGATGTCTTTGTTACAATTTAAAGCCATCATTGATCCAGTACCAATTGCAATTGCATCAGCTCCTAATGCTAAAGCTTTTGCCATGTCAGCACCATCTCTAACACCACCAGCATAAATTAAAGTGACTTTTCCAGTTTTACCCACATCATCGATTGCTCTTCTTGCTTCTCTGATTGCAGCAATTCCTGGAATTCCTGTGTTAGCAGCAGCTATGTGTGGACCAGCTCCAGTAGATCCTTCCATTCCATCTAAGTATATAGAGTCAGGATCACATTTTGCAGCCATACGAACATCGTCGTAAACTTTTGAAGCTCCAAGTTTTAATTGAATTGGAACTTTGTTTTTTGTTAATTGTCTTAATTCTTCAACTTTTAAAGCTAAGTCATCTGGACCTAGCCAGTCAGGATGTCTTGCAGGAGATCTTTGATCAATACCTGATGGTAATGATCTCATTTCAGCAACTTGATCAGTAACTTTTTGACCCATTAAGTGTCCACCCATTCCAACTTTTTGTCCTTGACCAATAAATACTTCTATTCCATCTGCTAATTGAGCATGATGAGGATTAAAACCATATCTTGATTGAATACATTGGTAATACCATTTTTCAGAATATCTTCTTTCATCTGGAATCATTCCACCTTCTCCAGAACAAGTTGCGCTCCCAGCCATAGTAGCTCCTCTTGCTAAAGCAGTTTTTGCCTCATAAGAAAGTGCTCCAAAACTCATACCTGTAATATAAACAGGAATATCTAATTCAATTGGATTTTCACATCTTGGACCAATTACAGTTTTAGTTTCACATTTTTCTCTGTAACCCTCAATTACAAACCTTGTAAGTGTTCCAGGTAAGAAAACCAAATCGTCGAATGTTGGAATTTTTTTCATTAATGCCATTCCACGCATTCTGTATCTACCTAATTGTGCTTTTATGTGAATATCATCAATTACCTCAGGGGTAAAAATAGCATTATGACCTAATAAACTTTTATTTCTTTTACCTTCTTCATGTGCATGTACATCAGCTTTTCCACCAACGCTTCCATTACCATTTTTCTTTTTTGATTTTTTCTTAGGCATTATATTGCTCCTTTCTTCTCTGTAGGTTCTAAGTTATCGTAATTCCAAAGTTTTTTACCAGCTACAATTTTCTTCATCTTACTAACATCAAAATTCTCACCAATCTCTGCAACTTTTAATTTTCTTTTTAACCAATCTTGATCGCTTTTAGTAAGTTCAGAATCTACCGCATCACTACCATATGAACCAATTTTTCCCCCTATGAAAATTGTCCCATCATACATAGAGTCACCCAAATTAATCCCAACATCTCCAAGAATAATTATTCTGCCTCTTTGCATCATAAACCCTGTAAATGCACCAGCATCACCACCAATTATAATTGTGCCACCTTTCATATCGATACCAGTTCTAGCACCAACACTACCTTTGCAAATTAAATCTCCACCTCTAATGGCAGCACCAAAACAAGATCCTGCATTTTTTTCTATAACTACTTTTCCCGCCATTAAATTTTCAGCACAAGACCAACCAACTCTACCATTGATTCTTACGGTAGGTCCGTCACATGAACCCATACCAAAGTAACCTAAACTTCCTTCAAATATTAAGTTTAACTTATTTAAAATTCCAACACCTAAACTATGTTTTCCTTGGGGATTTTTAATTACAATCGTTCCATAACCTTCACTCATTAAATTATCAATTTTTTTATTTGCTTCTGCTGCAGTCATATCTTTTACA
>CABXBX010000040.1 GCA_902510495.1 uncultured Pelagibacteraceae bacterium | reverse complement strand
TATTAATACATTTTTAATTAAAAAAAAATTAAGAGGATATGTTTCAATTAATGTTCAATCAGGTGAAGCCTTAGATACGCATTCATTTGCAACTTTGATTGGTGTTGGGGCTACAACAGTTAATCCTTACTTAGCTTTTGATAGTTTGTACCAAAGACATGAAAAAAAACTTTTTGGTCAATTTAGTTTTGATGAATGCATACAGAGATATATAAATTCAGTTAATGCAGGCTTATTAAAGATAATGTCTAAAATGGGAATTTCAGTGTTAAGCTCTTATAGAGGTGGATGTAATTTTGAAACTGTTGGATTAAGCAGAACAATTGTTAATGACTACTTTCCTGGAGTATTATCAAAAATCTCGGGAATTGGTTTATTAGGGATTGAAAAAAAAATAAGGGAAATACATAAAGAAGCTTTTGAAAGCACAGAAACAGTTTTACCTATTGGGGGTATCTATAGATATAGAAAAAATGGAGAAACCCATCAATATCAAGGCAAACTTATTCATTTATTACAAAGTGCAGTAGGATCTAATTCATATGAAGCATTTAAAAAGTATTCCAAAGGTATTTATGATTTACCACCAATTAATCTAAGAGATTTAATTAATTTTAGAAAAAAGAAACTAGGACCCTCAATAAAAATTTCTGAAGTTGAGCCAATAGAAAAAATACTTAAAAGGTTTGGTAGTGGAAGTATGTCTCACGGAGCTTTGTCTAAAGAGGCGCATGAAACTTTAGCAATTGGAATGAACAGAATAAAAGGAGCTAGTTGTAGTGGAGAAGGAGGTGAGGATGCTAATAGATTTAAAATTATGGACAGTGGAGATAGTGCAAACTCAAGAGTTAAACAAATTGCATCTGCTAGATTTGGTGTGACAGTCAACTATTTAAATAATTGTAATGAAATAGAGATAAAAATGGCTCAAGGTGCAAAACCTGGTGAAGGTGGCCAGTTACCTGGTTTTAAAGTTACTGAAGAAATCGCTAAATTGAGACATTCTACTCCAGGAGTGACTTTAATCTCCCCACCTCCTCATCATGATATTTACTCAATAGAGGATCTTGCACAACTAATTTATGATTTAAAACAAATAAACCCTAAAGCAAGAGTTGGTGTTAAACTAGTTGCATCATCTGGTATAGGAACAATTGCAGCTGGAGTGGCTAAAGCAAAGGCAGATATTATTTTGATTTCAGGTCACAACGGCGGTACAGGGGCAACTCCACAAACAAGTGTAAAATATGTTGGAATACCTTGGGAAATGGGTCTCACGGAGGCTAATCAAGTTCTTACATTAAACAATTTAAGGCACAAGGTAACTTTAAGAACAGATGGAGGAATTAAAACTGGTAGGGATGTAGTTATTGCTGCAATGATGGGTGCCGAGGAATATGGAGTTGCAACTACGGCTTTGGTTGCAATGGGATGTATTATGGTAAGACAATGTCATTCAAACACTTGTCCAGTAGGTGTTTGTACACAAGATGAAAAATTAAGACAAAAATTTACAGGTACCCCAGATAAAATTGTGAATTTATTTTCTTTTATTGCATCAGAGGTAAGAGAAATTTTAGCAGAATTAGGATTTAAATCATTAAATGATATTATTGGAAGAACGGATTTATTAATGCAGGTAAATAAAGCTTCACCTAATTTGGATGATTTAGATTTAAATCCATTATTCGTTCAAGCAGATCCAGGAAATAATGAAAGATATTGTAAAATTCCAGAAATAAATAAAGTGCCTGATACACTTGACCAAAAACTTTGGCCTGAAATTGAAAAATCTTTAAATAAATCTGAAAAATTTGATGAAGAAATAACAATTAAAAATACAAATCGAGCAGTAGGTACTAGAATTTCTCACCACTTATATAAAAAATATGGTTATGAAAAATTAGATGAAAATTTTTTAACATTAAATTTTAAAGGTTCAGCAGGGCAATCCTTTGGGGCTTTTTCATCAAAAGGTTTAAAACTAAATCTCAAAGGCGATGCAAATGATTATGTGGGTAAAGGATTATCAGGAGCTACAATTGTAATTACACTTTCTGACGAGAGCAATTTAATTTCTTATGAAAATACAATTATTGGAAACACAGTACTTTATGGAGCTACTTCTGGAAAACTTTATGCTGCAGGTCAAGCAGGAGACAGATTTGCAGTAAGAAATTCTGGTGCAATATCTGTTATAGAAGGTTGTGATTCAAACGGTTGTGAATATATGACAGGAGGAACAGTGGTTATATTGGGAAATGTTGGAGATAATTTTGCAGCAGGAATGACAGGAGGTATGGCATTTATTTATGATAAATCAAAAGAATTTGAAAAGAAAGTAAATCCAGATTCTGTTATATGGCAAGGTGTAGAAACAGAATATTGGAAAAAGTTTTTGAAAAAACTAGTTTTGGAACATTACAAAGAAACAAGCTCATTACTTTCTAAAGATTTAATTGATAATTTTGAAAAAGAAATAAA
>CABXBX010000039.1 GCA_902510495.1 uncultured Pelagibacteraceae bacterium | reverse complement strand
GTTCTTTGTGATGATTATAATCTTGGGGGGCAAGCACCTGAAGTTAAGCAAGCAATTGATGAATTTGTTAAGGAGCACAGTCTTAATTGTGAAATATTATGTAATACTCGTTTTGCAAAAATTGAAAAATAATTATCTTTGATTTAACTGAATAACTTTTCTATGTTGACTTCCTTTATAACTAGCCAAGGGTCTGATTAATTTATTTGCTGCATGTTGTTCAATAATATGTGCAGACCATCCTGTAATTCTTGATATCACAAAAATAGGTGTAAAAAAGTCAGTGTCAAAACCCATTAAATGATACGTAGGGCCAGTTGGATAATCTACGTTTGGGTGAATGTCTTTCCTTTCAATCATTACTTTCTCAACAATATCGTAAATTTTTTCAAATTTTTTATCTTTCTTTATTTTTGCGACTTTACCAAAATACTCTCTCATCGTAGGAACTCTTGAATCTCCACTTTTATAAACTCTATGACCAAATCCCATTACAACATCTTTATTATCTAATGCTTTATTAATCCATTTATGTGCATTTTCAGGTTTCTTAATTTTATTCATCATATGCATTACTTCTTCATTGGCTCCACCATGTAATGGACCTTTTAAACTTGCAATAGCTCCTGTAATTGCCCCATGTATATCTGATAGACTACTAGTAATTGTTCTTGCTGTAAAAGTTGAGACATTAAAACTATGTTCAGCATATAATATTAAAGAAACATCAAATGCTTTTACAATATCTTTATTTGGAACTTTACCAAAACACATATAAAAAAAGTTTTCTGAAAAAGATAAATTATTTTTTGGGGGAATAATTTTTTTTCCTTTTCTAGCTCTATAAAATGCAGCTAAAGCCACAGGTGTTTTTGCAAAAATTCTCATTACTTTTCGCATATTTGCTTTGGGCGAGTTGTCTTTAGTTTCTTTATCCTCTAAACCCATAATACTTACAGCTGTTCTGGCAACATCCATAGGATGAGCATTTCTTGGAAATCTTTTAATATCATCAAGCATTGTTTTAGAAAGTTTTCTTTCTTTTCTCTCTTGTTTTTCAAATTGCTTTAATTGATTTTTATTAGGCAATTCTCCATTTAAAATTAAATAGGCTACTTCTTCAAATTTACATTTGGCACATAAATCTTGTGCAGCATAACCTCTATAAGTAAGTGAATTAATTTCAGGCATTACTTTTGAAACTTCTGTTTCGTCTACAACTATTCCAAGCAAACCTTTTTTAATATCATCACTCATTATTCATGCCCTTCGGTATTAAAGTTATAAATTTTTTCATCTAAGCTGTTGTATTTTTCATAGTCAACAAGTTCATACAATCTTTTTCTTGTTTGCATCTTATCTATAATATTATTTTGATGTCCATTTGCATAAATGTCCCTTAATCCATCTTCAACATTTTTCATTGCTAAACGCTGAGTTGTAACTGGATAAATAACTATATTATAACCAAATTCCTCCAACTCCTTGTAGTTGAATAGTTTAGATTTGCCAAATTCTGTCATGTTAGCAAGTAAGTAGCAGGATAATTCTTTTCTTACTTTTTCAAAATCTTTTTCATCATGTAATGCTTCTGGAAAAATTATTTCTGCTCCAGCATCAACATAAGCCTTACATCTTTCTATCATCTTATCAATTCCCTCTACACTTTTTGCATCAGATCTAGCAATAATCTTAAAATTTTCATCTTTTTTAGCAGCAACACATTCTTTAATTTTCTTAACCATTGCATCTGTTGAAATTAATTCTTTATTATCTAAATGACCGCATCTTTTTCTATCAATTTGATCTTCAAGATGTATTGCTGAAATTCCAAATTCTTCAAAAGTTTCAATAGTTTCTTTGCATGACTTAAAGCCAGTATCTATATCAACTATTGTTGGAAGATTTGTTACTCTTGAAATAAGATAAGATCGAGTACTTACATCTTGCAATGTAGTTAAACCAATATCAGGAAATCCCAGATCATTTGCCATAACTCCACCCGAAACATAAACGGCATCATAACCTATTTCTTCAATTAGTTTTGCTGTTAAAGGATTATATGCACCTGGAACTCTTAAAATTTTATTTGTCTTTAATTTTTTAACAAAATCTTCTCTTTTTTGGCTTGGTTCTTTTTCAATAAAGTGCATTAAAAAATACCTTTTTTTAAATTTCTCTTAAGTTTTTTTTTTGGAATTTCTATATTTAATTTATCTAATTGGCCTGACTTTAATTTTTTTAAATTTTGAACATTTTTTAAAAATTTATCACTTTCTTTTTTACTTAATATGTTTTCAGTAAGAGTTAAAAATTTATTGATATAGTTTTTTCTTTTAAACGGACGAGATCCGTAAGGATGAGCATCAGCAACTCCTTGTTCTTCATTGATTTTTTTGCCGTTTTTAAGGGTTACAACTACTTTTGCACCAAATGCTTTTTTCTTAGGGTTTTGGTCATGATATTTTTTTGTCCATTTCTTATCTTCATGAGTCTTTATTGATCTCCAAATCTTAATTGTACTTTTTCTTTTTGCTCTAGCTTTAGTATAAGATTTTACATGATGCCAAGTACCATCTTCTAGGGCAACAGCGAATATATACAT
>CABXBX010000038.1 GCA_902510495.1 uncultured Pelagibacteraceae bacterium | reverse complement strand
CACTAATACCAATTTTATTAACAAAAAAAAAACCACCTACTTTTAAAAAAATTAAAGCGATGACCTTGAAAGATCTTTATGAAGCGTCTCCGTTTGGTATGGTTAGTTCCTTTTTTTATGGAACAATACAAGCAGCTTTATTTACTTTGTTAGCTGTTTATGCAACATCAATGAATTTTACAATACTTGAAATATCAATCGTTACTTTTCTTTTAGCTGTTTCTGGAGCAATTTCTCAATTTCCAATAGGAAAAATATCAGACATGTATGATAGAAGAAAAGTAATCGTAATTTCTACGTTTGGCGCATCATTATTTGCTCTACTAGCAATTTTAGTTTCAAGACAAATGTATTTACCTGATGGGCTAGCTACGAGTAAAACTTGGTTTTATATATTTTTAATTCTTTTTTCATTTTGCAGCTTACCAATGTTTTCACAAATTTTAGCACATACTAATGATTACATTCCAAAAGAAAAATTTGTAGCTGCAGGCGCAGGTCTTCAATTTGTTTTTGGGTTAGGAGCAATGAGTGGTCCTTTTTTATGTTCGATCTTTATGGACATAGTAGGTTCAAATGGTTTTTTTATTTTTTTATTCTTTTTTCATGCTGTGATAGGAGTTTTTGGAATACATAGGATGAGAGTAAGAAAAACTGTTGAAAATCCAGACTCTCAGTTTGTTGCCATGCCTCAAACTATAACACCTGCTGGTATTGAACTTAATCCAGTGACAGAACCAATCGAAGAGCCAGAAAAAACTAGCGAAGAAACTAGTAATAAAACCACAAATTATTAATTTAATTTGGAAAATATATCCCTTATAGGTTGTACCCAGTTTAGTCAGATTTAAATATTAATTTGTAAAATTTTGTTGAAAAAAAGTTTTTTCTTTAGTGAAATATAAAAATATTAAAATGCCTCAAAAAAAAAAAAACAAATTAAAAAATTAAAAAAAGAAGATTGATTTAGCTAAAATAGCTACATTAACAACCAAATCATTAAGTAGTGCTTTTTCAAGTTACAAAAAGAATAAAGAACTAGAAAAAATTAAGACTATTAAGTTAGAGAAACTGGAGGAAAAAAATAAAATTTTAAAAGAGAGAAAAGATCTTAAAGTTTGGGAAGAAAGGCTTACAAAAGAGAGCAATAAAATTAAAGTAAATGAAGAAGAATTAAGATTAAAAGATAAAGAACTTCAATTAAAAGAACAATCTCAAAAAATTGAGGCAGATCGTTTAATTAAAAAAGATGAGGATCTTATTCAAATTGCAAAGGAATTAAGAAATAAAGAAAAAGAACTTAAATTAAAAGAAGAAGCACAAAACAGAAAAGATATTGACTTAAAAGTAAGAGAGGAAGAGCAAAAGAACTTAGAATTAAAAGAAAAAAGAAGAAGAGATAGGGCTCTAAAAATAATCAAAGAAGAAGAGGAAAAAGAAAAAGAGTTGGAATATATTAAAATTAAAGAATGGGAAGAAAAATTTGATAAAAAACAAAAAGCAAAAGAACATCAAGAAAATTTGAGGGAACAAAGACTAAGACAAAAAGAGCTAGAGAGATTAAAATCGTTTGAAGAAAAAGAAAATCCTGTAGAAAATAATTTTTCATCCAGTCTGGAAACATTTAAAGTAGATACTACTAAAGAAAATTAATTTAGTTAGTCTAAAATTTTAATTTTATCTCCAGTTTTTATTTTAGATGATGAAAGGATTTGGCATCTCAGACCTCCTCGTCTTAAAAATTCTTTTAATATATTTGTCTCACCTAACATTTCAGTTAGATGTTTACATGGTCTGCATAAATCAATTCCTTCAACCTCAACTTCTCCAATCTTTAACTTTTGTCCTATTAGTTCATTTAACTGGATTCCCTTTGTGACTATATTTCTTCTAAAATCTACGTAAGGAATATTTAAACCATATTTAATATTGTAATAATCTATATTTTCAGACTCAATTAAAGATAACTGGCAATAAGGATCATTAAAATCCTTAAAGTGCCTATCCCCAACAATACCTTTATTTGTTACAACTTCAATTGAGTCAATTTCTTCAATTTTTTTATTATTAGTATTTGTAATACCTATTTTAAAAACTCTAGACATAATTTACTATTCCAGATTAACATTATAGTATTTCTAAATAAATGAATAAAGAAAATGCGAGTAAACTGTGGAAAATAATTCAAGAAGCTGGCGATTATTTACAAGGACAACTTCCTGATCATCCAAATCATCCGAAAGGTCGAAATCCTTATGCCCATGTTGCAATTTGCGTAAAAAGTAAATTTAAATCTAGCTACAAACATATTCCTGATGAAAAATTTGAAAGTGTTAAAGAGTTTATTGATTTTTTAAAAAAAAATCCTAGTTAAATCTATTGTTTAGGAAAATAATCTTTTAAATTTCCCTCTCTATAAACATCTGCGGTGCAACAATGCAAGCCACCGCCAAAGGCATAAGCATCTCGTAAATCAACTGGAATAACTTCCATTCCAAGTTTATCAAGTTGTTCAGCTTGGTATTTTTCACTTTTTTCTACACATACAGTTTTTGGGTCTAATACTAGAACATTCATTGAAAGCCAAACAGATGAATAACAAAGAGGTGGTGGTTCGTTATGAGCAGGTTGTGCAGCATCAATTATTTCCCATCCATTATTCTCAAACAACTTTCTTTGTTCTTTTGGCAATCTTCTTTGAGGGTTATTTATGATTAACCCCTCTTTGATTGGTGTAAATGTTGCATCA
>CABXBX010000037.1 GCA_902510495.1 uncultured Pelagibacteraceae bacterium | reverse complement strand
ATTTATTAAAAATGCCATCAAAAAAAGAGCGAGAAAATAATAATGAAAATGAAAATAATAATCCCGAATTTCTTGAAAAAATTCTATTAGACTTTGGTGTAGATGGAAAAATTAAAAAAGTCAGTCATGGACCTGTGGTTACTTTAAATGAATTTGAACCCGCCGCAGGTATTAAAGTTTCAAAAATAATTAATCTTTCTGATGATATAGCAAGAAATACGAGTTCCGAGTCTGCACGAATTGCTACTATTCCAGGCAGTAATACTGTTGGTATTGAATTGCCAAACCCTTCAAGAGAAAATGTTTATTTAAGTGAAATATTAAATAATTCAGATTTTAAAAGAAAAGAAATTAAATTACCAATAGCTCTAGGAAAAAACATTTCTGGTGTACCAATAATTGGTGATTTATCAGCAATGCCTCATTTACTTATTGCTGGCACAACTGGTTCTGGAAAATCTGTTTGTATAAATACTATTATATTATCTTTACTTTACAAACACTCACCAGAAAAATGTAAATTTATTTTAATAGATCCTAAAATGTTGGAGTTGTCTACTTATGAAGGTATTCCACATTTATTATGCCCAGTAATTACTGAAGCTAAAAAAGCTGCCTCTGTACTGGGTTGGGTTGTTAAAGAAATGGAAAGTAGATACAGATTAATGACTAAAGAAGGTGTAAGAAATATTGATGGTTACAATGCAAAACATAAATTACCAATGCCTTATATAGTTGTTGTTGTTGATGAAATGTCTGATTTGATGTTAGTTGCTGGAAAAGAAATTGAAAATTATATTCAAAAATTATCTCAAATGGCACGTGCCGCTGGAATTCATATTATTATGGCTACTCAAAGACCAAGTGTAGATGTAATAACAGGAACAATTAAAGCTAATTTTCCGACTAGAATTTCATTTCAAGTAACTTCAAAAATAGATAGTAGAACAATTTTAGGTGAACAAGGTGCTGAGCAATTATTGGGTAAGGGTGATATGTTATATATGTCTTCAGCCAATAGAATAGTTAGAATTCATGCACCATTTGTTTCTGATGGTGAAATAGAAAAAATTAATAATTTTTTAAGATCACAAGCAGAGCCTGATTATGTTGATGAAATATTAAGTTTCGCTGATGAAAAAGAGATGAATGAGTCTTCAAAAAATCAAAGTGAAAAGGATGAATTATACCAGACTGCAGTGGAGATTATTAAATCAGAAGGTAAAGCATCAACATCTTTTTTACAAAGAAAGCTCCAAATTGGATATAACCGAGCCGCTAGAATAATCGATATGATGGAAGCAGAAGGTATCGTTAGTAAAGCAAATCATGTTGGAAAAAGAGATGTACTTTAATAAAAAAATTTTTTTTATTATCTTTTTTTCTTTTTTAACAAATAATGTCTCAGCATCAATTAAAGAAAATATAATTAATAAATTCAAAAATATTGAAAATATATCATTTAACTTTGAACAAAATATAAACGGAAAAATAGAAAATGGAAATTGCACTATAGAATATCCAAAAAAAATTTACTGTAAATATGATCTTGGTAATCAAAAAATTCTAGTGTCTAATGGAAAATCTTTGGTAATAAAAACCTCAAGTAGTTATTATTTATATCCATTGGACAAAACTCCTTTGGATTCAATTCTTAATAAAGATTTTTTACTTCAAAAAATAAAAAAATTGAAAGAAAGAAATTTGGGTGAAAACTTCGTAAATTATAGATTTATTGAAAACGAAAATGAAATTAATTTATTTTTTGATAAAAAAACTTTTAATTTAATTGGTTGGCAAACTGTTGATATATATCAAAATGTAAGCATTACATACTTATCATCAATTAAAAGAAATCAAAAATTAAATAAAAAGTTATTTGTTTTACCTAAACAAAATTAAATTATAAAAATACTGTTTCAGTTTTAAAAATTTTCATCCCTCTTGCAATATAATTATTTAAAGCATTTTTATGATCTAAAGAACATGTGTGTACCCAAACTCTTTTAGGTTTATTCAAAAATGATTTTTTTATAGCAATTGATAATAAATATGAACCTAGTTTTTTGTTATGATATTCCTCTAATAAACCTAAATAAGCTATCTCAACTTCATTTTTTTTGGGATGTAAATTGAGTTCAAAATATCCTGCAAGATCTTTTTCATTTTTTAACACATATGTTTTCACATCTTTATCAGAAACATATTCTATCCATTGTTTCTCTGTCCAAACTAAACGATCTATCCAATGATGATTTTTTCCAATATTTTTATAAAAAAATTTATTCAATTGAAAATCAACAGGATCTACAAGATTTACGGAATACTTTTCAGAAAAATGTGGTGACTCTTTTAAATCTTTTAAAAAATTTATTTCTAAATAATTTCTCTCAACTTTTTTATTCACTCTACCATCTTACCAACTGTTTCACCCCCAAATAAATGAAAATGCAAATGAGGTACTTCTTGGCCTCCATGTTCATTGGTGTTGGCTAAAGCTCTATATCCTTTTCCTGTGTCTACAGAAATTTTAAGCTTTTTAGCAACGATATTTATTCCCTTTAATAAACCCACCATTTCATCGGGTGAAGCGTTCATACTAAAATCATCAAGATCAATATATTTCCCTTTTGGTATAACAAGAGCGTGAATCTTTTTTTGAGGATTAATATCATGAAATGATAATATAAAATTATCCTCATAAATTTTTTTACACGGAATTTCTCCTCTTAAAATTTTTGCAAAGATATTGTTATCGTCGTAACTCATTTTTTT
>CABXBX010000036.1 GCA_902510495.1 uncultured Pelagibacteraceae bacterium | reverse complement strand
TAGTTGCTTTAATATTTTTTTCTATATTTTCTAATTGTTTAAAACTATTTAATGGTCCCATTTGTGTATCTTTTTCCATTGGGCCACCCAATTTTATTTTTTCAGCTTTTGAAATTAATTTTTTTAAAAATTCATCATAAATATTAGATTGTAAATATAGCCTAGATCCAGCAATACAACTTTGACCACTTGCTCCAAATATTCCCGCAGTTATTCCATTTAAAGCATTTTCTTGATCAGCATCATCAAATACTACAACTGGACTCTTACCACCAAGTTCCAAACTTACTTGAGATAAATTTTCTGCAGAATTTTTAACAATATGTTTTGCAGTTTCAGGTCCACCCGTGAATGCTATTCTTTCAACAAGATTGTGCGTAGTTAAAGCTTTACCACATGGCTCACCTAAACCAGTGATTATATTAATTACTCCTTTTGGTAATCCAGCTTTATCAATTAATTTTGCAAATTCTAAAAGAGTTACCGGAGCAAGTTCAGATGCTTTAATTACAACAGTATTTCCCATTGCAAGAGCTGGTGCGAGTTTGACAGCTGTTAATAGCATTTGAGAATTCCATGGAATAATTGCAGCCACAACACCTATAGGAATTCTTGTTGTTGTCACTTGCATATCTGGTTTGTCTATTGGGACAACAGTTCCTTCTACTTTGTCAGCTAAACCTGCAAAGTATTCATAGTATTCCGCAATATAATTGGCTTGAGTTATTGTTTCTCTATAAAGTTTACCAGTATCAATGGTTTCTATTTTTCCAAGATGTTCTGCATTAGCTCTTAGTTGATCAGCAATTAATTTTAAATATTTTGCTCTTTCTCTTGGATGAAGTGTAGACCAATTATTTTCAAAAGCTTTTTGAGCTGATTGAACAGCTTTATCCACATCCTTTTCATTTGCCTCAGGAACAGTTGCCCAAACTTCATTATTTTCTGGATTTAATGTTTCAATTTTTTTTCCAGAGGATGAATCTACCCATTCACCATTAATATACATTTTAAAATCTTGAATTTTTGACATTTAATTATTAATAAAATTTTTAATTTTCATATTAACATCATCTACACATTCTATACTACAAAGATGTTTTCCATTTTTAATTTCAATATAAGTAGAATTAACAAGGTCTTTTACTAATTCTTTAGACATTGCAGGAGTAGAACCAACATCGTCTGAACCAGTCATTACTAAAGTTTTTCGGTCTATTTTTTTTATAGCTTCAAAATCATCATAATGATTAGCAAATAGTTCGTAAGCTTTGAGAAAGTTTTTGTGATCCTTCGGTTCTTTACTTAAGATTTTCATAAACAAATCGTAAGTTTTAGGATTATCTTCAAGATATTTATCACTAAACCATCTTTTCAAAGCTTGTTTAGATATTGGTTTATTAAATTTTGCTTGATTATATCTATCTAATACAAGTGATCTCTCTTCATCTGATCTTTTATAAGTAGTGCCAATTAATATAAGTTTTTCCACTTTTTTTTGAAAATGAGATGAAAAATCCAATGCAATCAAAGAGCCTAAAGAAAAACCAATAAGATTTATTTTCTCAACCCCCAAATGATCTAAAATTTCTAAAAGTTGATTAGAAAAATCTCTAAGACTAGGTTTGTCTTTATCACATGGTGTTTTTCCGTGTCCTAGTAAATCATAAGTTAAAGTTGAGTACTCATTAAAATAACTTACTTGATTGTTCCACATTTGATGATCAAGACCAACTCCATGAATAAATACAAGGGGTACAGAATTTCTTTTATTAAATAAATAACAATTTTGATTAGGATCAAAATTTAAAGACATTAAATTATTTGGGATCTAGTCCCATTTCTTTCATGTCTTGATAACGATCGCCAGTTCTAGCGTGAGCCCTACCACTTGATGCTCCGCCTATTGCGATTACAATTTCATCATCAAATGGCGCATCATGAATTGTAAATTCATGAGTTAAATAATATGGTCTCAAACCAGAATCAGTTTTATGCATCATAGGAATAGATATCTTAGATCCTGCTGGTCCTCTTGTGTTTGTAAAACTTAAATATGAAGTACCACCAACTGCATCTCTAAATTTATTCCCAAATCTTAAAGTATGAATAAAGGCGGAGGCATGTTCTATTTCACCATTTAATCCTACGGTGCCAGCTTTTCCATAAGCTAAAATTTTTTCAGGTGATCCAATTTCTTTAATTAATTCTGGTACCAATATATCACCAAGTTTTGGAGCCAAATCTAAAATGATTGGTTTTAAATCTTCAACAAAACCTTGTCCGGCCCAAGGGTTTTTAAAAACAGCTGCTACTGAAACGAGTAAAACTGGTTCCTTAGCTTCTTTCCCACCTTCAATAAAAGTTTTATCTATAAACTTTGTAAACTTCCTTAATTCAAGTTTCACTAACTGGCTTTCTCTATATCGTCGTTATCAAAGTTAATTTTTGGTATCACCTCATCATTAAACAGCTTTATACTTCTCATACAAGCTTTATGATCTATACCTGGAAAGTTTGACCAAACTTGTAAGTTTTGTAAGTTTAATTCTGATTTTAATTCATTAATTTTATTAACTACATATTCAGGAGTACCAAATAATAAATTTCTTTTATGTAAAAAATCATAATTTAGAAGATCTAATTTATGCTTTGTCTCTGGCAATTCTTCACCTGGGTCCATATGATTTCCTAAACCTCTCCAATGACAAACCCATCTCATATAATTTATGATGTGTTCCCCAGCTAATTTTTCAGCCTCTTCCATAGTTTCTGCAACAAACATATCTCTAACTAAAGAAATTCCTTCTCCTAATGGAACATCTCTATTTTCAGCTTTTGATTTTGCATCTCTATATATCTCA
>CABXBX010000035.1 GCA_902510495.1 uncultured Pelagibacteraceae bacterium | reverse complement strand
TTTGATTTAGATATTTTTGCTAAATTTTCGAGTCTAATATCTGGAACCGGTACAACGCCAACATTTGGATCAATAGTACAGAATGGAAAGTTTGCTGCCTGAGCCTTACTTGAATTGGTCAATGCATTGAAAAGAGTAGATTTACCAACATTAGGTAATCCAACTATACCACACTTAAAACTCATTGTTTGTTATTTACAGTACTAGAAAATAAATCTAATTTTTTTTCAACAAGAATTGAAATTGATTCTGTAATATTTTTTGATATTTTTTCAATTCCTAAAGTCTCATCTTCATCAAAGTTTTGTAATACATAATCCGCAACATCTATATTTCCTTTAGGCTTGCCTATTCCTATTCTTACTCTTGAATAATCTTTACCTATAAATTTATCTATAGAGGATATTCCGTTATGACCTGCACTTGATCCACCAAATTTTGCCTTAACTTTTCCAAACTCAACATCAAGGTCATCATGAAAAACTATTACATCCTCAGCATCAATTTTGAAATATTCGATTAATTCTCTGATACAAATCCCTGAATTGTTCATAAAAGTTAACGGCTTAATGGCATATACTTTATTTTTACCAATATTTCCTGTGGTCAGTAGTCCTTTGAATTTTGGTTTTTGTTTAGTAAGACTAAATTCTTTATTGATTTTATCTATAATTTTAAATCCAACATTATGTCTATTATTTTCACTGTCTGGAGTTGGATTGCCTAATCCTACAAATAAAAGCATAAAATATTAGAATTAGAGTTTCAAATTAAAGGATTATTTTTTTTCTTCAGCAGGTTTTTTATCAGCAGTCTTTTTTTCATCACCTTCTGCTGTTGGTTTCTCACCTTCTGCCGCCGCTGCCGCTTCAGCTCCTTCAGCTCCTTCAGCTCCTTCTGCTGTTTCCGCTTCAGCTGGTTTCTCAGGTTCTTTCATGACTGTTGGTGCTGCTAAAGTTGCTATAACAAAATCTCTTCCTTGAATAGTAGGTGTTACTTCTGGATCAAGCTTTACAGATGAGATTTTAAAACTCTCACCAATATCAATACCATCTAAATCTAAAGTTATACTTTCAGGAATTTTTTCACTTGGACATTTAAGTTCAACTTTTCTTCTCACAATATTTAAAACACCACCTCTTTTTAATCCTGGTGATTTTTCTTGATTTATAAAATTTACAGGAACTTCAATTTTAATTTTTAAACCCGGTAATACTCTTAAAAAATCTACATGTGTAGGCTCATCACTTAAAATATGATACTTTACTTCTCTAGGTAATGCATTTTGGGTCTTACCATCTATATTTAATGTAATTATACTTGATAAAAAGTTCTCTTTTTCAATTAATGTTTTTAATATTTTTTTAGATATTGAAATTTTTTGATTATCATCTTTTCCACCATAAATTATTGCTGGAACAGCCCCATTTTCTCTTATAGCATTAAGCTGTCCCTTAGTTTTGTTATCTCTGATGTTTGCGTCTAGTGAATTCATAAAACACAGGTTTTTTAACCCATGTTGATAAATAATCAAGGTAATTATTTAAATAAATCTGAAACTGATGTTGAGTTAGAAATTCTTTTTATTGCTTCTCCCATAAGGCCTGAAATAGGTAAAACTTCTATATTTTTAACATTTTTAGTTCTTTCACCATTATCAATGGTATCAGTGATTACTAAATTTTTAATTACTGAATTTTTAATTTTTTTTACCGCATCACCAGTTAAAACCCCATGAGTAATATAAACGTAAACTTCTTTTGCTCCTCTTTCTTTTAAAGCTTTAGCTGCGTTCACTATGGTTCCACCTGAGTCAATTATGTCATCTACGATAATACATGTTTGATCTTTGACATCACCAATTACATTCATTACTTTTGATTGACCAGGCTTTGGTCTTCTTTTATCAACAATTGCTAAACCAACTCCAAGTAATTTTCCAAGAGCCCTAGCTCTTTCAGTGCCACCTACATCTGGAGCAACGCAAATTATTTTTTTACTTTTAATTTTTTTTCTAGCATGTCTTGCAAAAATGGGTGTTGCAAAAAGATTGTCTACAGGAATATCAAAAAAACCTTGAATTTGACCTGCGTGCAAATCAACAGTTACAACCCTATCAGCACCTGCTTTTGTAATCAAATTTGAAACTAGTTTGGCTGATATAGATGTCCTAGGTACTACTTTTCTATCCTGTCTTGCATATCCAAAATATGGAATGACAGCAGTTATATTCTTTGCAGAAGATCTTTTAAGTGCATCAATACATAATAATAGTTCCATTAGGTTATCATTTGCTGGTGAAGAAATAGATTGCACAATAAATATACTATTTCCTCTGATGTTTTCATTTATTTCAACATAAATTTCTCCATCTGAAAATTTTCTGATACTCGAGTTTACAAGTTTTGTTTTTAAATATTTGGCAATATTTTTACTAAGAACTTTATTGCTATTTCCAGTTAATAATTTCATTGAAAAATTTAATTAATCATAATTATTGAAATATTTCTACCATAATCATCACTATTTAATCTCAAAGATCGTCTAGCGCTGAAAAAATTATTTTTTTTATTGTAAGTATCAACATTACTCATATCGATTTTGTTGATTTTGTTAAATTTAACTTGAGATTTGACATAATTTGGTAAATCAAAATAAATTTGATTATTTCTACTCTTAAAGAAAATTTTGTTTTTTTTATGTTTTTTTATAAATTTATTCTTAAAATCTTTCTTAACATTATAGTTTTTTTGAGCAATAGATGGGCCAATAGCAACAATGATATTTTCTCGTTTACAGCCTTTTTGCAGCATAAATTTTATAACTTTAAAAACTATTCCTTTAAAGGCACCTTTCCAACCTGCGTGGATAGCTGCTATCATTTTTTTTCGTCTGTCAAATAATAGTAAAGGAACACAATCTGCCGTTAGTACAGCTATAGGAAGTTTTTCTTGATTTGTTATAATCGCATCAGCTTTGATTTTTTCTTTTTTAAATTTGTAATTTTTATCTATAAAAATGAATTTATTGCTGTGTATTTGATGGACTAAAAAAATATTTTTAGTTTTTTTACCCATTTTTCTTTTTATGATTTCTAAATTTTTTTTAACATTTTTTTTTTTATCTTTTGAGCCAATTCCACAATTAAGACTTTTGTATATACCTTTTGATTT
>CABXBX010000034.1 GCA_902510495.1 uncultured Pelagibacteraceae bacterium | reverse complement strand
ATCTCTAATATCAATTAAGTTGCATTTGTCTTCAGCTGTCATTTTGTGTGCCTCATCAGTGGATATTGTTTTGATCTCACTTAAGGCTTCAGCAACGAGTGTTTGTGACGATTTTATATTCATAATTGTTAATTTATTATATAGTTTTTTTTTAAGCTCATAAATAAAAAATGAATAAAAAAATTTGTATTGTTTATACCCATCATAAGTTAGGTGATCTAATTTGGCAATTACCTTATATTAAAGCCATAAGTCAACATCATGGAGAAAAAATAGATTTAGTCCTAAGGGAAAAAACTCAAGCAAAAAATATATTAAAGGATCTCAATCATATTAATAAAATATATTATAACGAATTTAGAAAAGGTTTGTTTTACTGGATTGATGTTTTTAAAATGACCAAAATATTTAAATCTGAAAAATATGATTTTGTTTATATTTTAGATAAAGTAAATAAACCTGCTATTGCAGCAAGATTTGCAAAAATACAAAATATAATTGGACCAGGTCTTGGTAATCAAAAAAAATGGTTAACTACACAAAATTTTTTAAATGAAGATGACTGGAAATTAAGTTATTCAGAACAGTCTCAAATGCTATTAAAAATTAATTCGATAAATTTAGCTGATAAATTTCCTCACTTAGAAGTTGATGTTAAAAGATTTAAAGAGAATAACTCTGATATTTTAATACCTGGTAAAAAAATTGCTTTCGGTGTTGATTCTTTTGAAGAATATAAGATGTGGTATGAAGAGGATTTTATAAAACTTGCGGAGCTTTTATTTGAAAAAAAATTATTTGATTACATTTATCTTATTTGTGGTCCAGATAAGCCCCATATATCTAAAAAAATTATAAATGACTCAAATAAAAAATATTTTATAGATTGTTCCAGTAAAGATCTTCAAGGGGTAATTTTAGCTATTAAAAACTCTGATTTTTACATTGGAAACAACTCTGGCCCTCTCAATATGTCAGCAGCTTTAGGGGTTAAAACTTTTGGTTTGATAGCTAATGACCCAATAAGTGAATTGAAATTTAGCAAGATTAATCCAATAACTCCAAAAGATTATATTGATAATGTTTGGAATAGGGAAAGAAGTGGAATGAAAAAACTTAAGCCTAATGAAGTTTTTGAAGAAATAATTAGAAAAATATAAAAAATTAAAAAACCCCTGAGGAAGGGGCTTTATTTTTAAACTAACTTAGAGAAAAATTTAAGAGGTTCTTCGATGAGTAGTCGCGGGAATACAGAGAGCGAAGAACCCCTTTATTGTTAACAATTAATCACGTATTGCGTATGCAATAACGCCTGTTTCTGTAACGTCAGTACCTTTGGTTTCACCATCTTTACTTAATCTTAAACCGATAGTGAGTTTCATAAAGCTAAACACAATGAAAGCAACGACGAAAACAAAAGTATTTACAGCTAAAACACCTATTAACTGAGCACTAAAAGATGCATCCGTATTTGTTACAGGCACAATTAATGTACCCCAGATACCAGCAAATAAGTGTGCAGGTATTGCACCAACTACATCATCGATCTTTAATGAAAATAATAGTTTAGTACCATAAACCACAATTAAGCCACCTACTACACCAATTAAAATTGCTGCTAAAGGTGATGGGGCTAATGGCTCAGCAGTTACTGCAACTAATCCACCAATACATCCATTTAACATTTGAATTACATCTGTTTTACCAAAGTGTAATCTTGTGATAATAGCGGCACCCATTACTCCACCTGCACCTGCTAAAAATGTATTCATAAAAATAGTTGATACAGCTATTGCATCAACAGCAGTTCCTATAGCTAATTGTGAACCACCATTAAATCCAAACCAACCTAACCATAAAATAAATACTCCAATTGTAACCAATGGAATTGATGATGCTGCAAATGGCTTAAGTGGAGCTGGAGAACCAGACTTAGTAAATCTTCCAAGTCTAGGACCGATAATTATAGCACCAGCTAAAGCAGCTGCACCACCAGTGGAGTGTACCAAGGTTGAACCAGCAAAATCAGAAAAACCTAGTTCTGCTAACCAGCCTCCACCCCATTGCCAACCCATTACTATTGGATAAATAATTCCTGAAAGAATTGCAGCAAATAAAAAGAATGGCCACAATTTTATTCTTTCAGCCATTGTTCCTGATACAATAGAAACTGTTGTTGCACAGAATACCATTTGGAAATACCAATCTGATCCATCTGCATAACCAGTATCTATTGCGCTTGAATCAGACCATGGAATAAAATTTCCAATATAACCACCTTCTGGTATACCATACGCTAGATTGTAACCTACCATCCAGAACATTATTCCTGCAATTGAAAATAAACCTATATTCTTAGCACAAATTACGGATACACTTTTTGATGTAACCATACCAGATTCTAGCATAGCAAAACCTGCTGCCATAAACATTACTAGAAAACCACAAATTAAGAATAATAAGGTATTAAAAATAAAACCTACTTCAGCAGAGACTGTTGTATCTGCCATACCTGCACTGCTCATATTTAATAAAAATATTAAACTGATAAACGGTACAGTTATTTTTTTTAAAAATTTAGTCATAAGACCTCCCTATTTCAGAGGTACTTATATTTTTATATTTTATAAAAACTAACGCTGATTAGGAAAATATGCTATGCAGTATTTGCATATAGAAACAGCCTTAACGCGATTACGTTAAGGCTGTCAAAATTAACTATTTGTTAAATACTTCTTTTAAAGCTTTAGCTGGTAGGAATTTAACCTTTTGTGATGCAGCAATTTGAATCTGTTCACCAGTTCTAGGGTTTCTTCCAACTCTAGCTTTTCTCTTAGCCACTTTATAAGTACCAAATCCAGCTATCTTCACTGAATCATCTGCTTTTAAAGCATCAAGAATAGTGTTGGTAATTGTATCAAAAGTTCTTTCAGCATCTGCTTTACTTAGATTTAAAGCCCCTGAAAGCTTAACTATTAGTTATTTTTTTTTCAATTTAGCTCCGGTTTTGTAGGTTATTTAACATCATTATCAAAAGTATTGATAAATCAAGACTTTTTTTAGTATGTGTTAATAAGTTATGCACAATATATTGTGTAATGTTAAAAAAATGTTGATTTTCCTTATTTTTTTTGAATTTTATAAATTTATTTATCTAAATAACCCCAGGTCTTTTAGATCATTAAATGTTGTGAAAATCATCAATGATAGCAACAAAAACATACCGATTCGAAAGAATCCTTCCTGAGTTTTTTGAGATAAAGGTCGACCTAAAACTTTTTCAAAAGCATAAAACATTAAATGTCCACCATCCAACATTGGTATTGGAAATAAATTAATTAATCCAAGACTTATAGAAATATAAGCCATCATGCTTATGAATGGTAGTAATCCAAATTCAGCAACTTGTCCTGAAATTTTTGCTATTCTAATCGGTCCACCAAGCTGAGATGTATCTGCCTTACCAAATATCATTGCACCTATGTATTTTAATGAAGAAATACTGACATAATAAACCTCATGTGCAGCATGAAAAATTGCTTGTCCTGGGCCTAATTTTACATGATTTATTTCATTATTATATGCTCCTAACTTTATCCCAACCATTCTTTTGTTAATTTTATTTCCAAGGCCATCTTCCCCCATAACAATATTGGGTTTAATTTTAAGTAATAATTCATCGTATGATCGCTTCACTTTAAAATCTATGAAATCATCTGTGGACATCATAATGTATTTAGAAACATCCATAATACTTTTTACTTTGTTCCCATCAATTTCTAATATGACATCATTATCTTTTAATCCACCCACCATTGCGGGACTGTCTTTTTGGACTTCATTAATTACAGCTGGAGTAAAATCTTTTCCAACAAAAGTATAAATTGAAAAAAAAATAACTAAAGCTAATAAAAAATTAGCTAATGGACCACCAAAAACTATTAACACTCTTTGGTACAAAGGTTTTAAAACAAAAAGTTTTTTTTGATCTTCCTCGTTATATTTTTGCAATATCTTTTCTTGATCAGCTTGAGAAAATACATTTCTATCACCAAAGAATTTGACATA
>CABXBX010000033.1 GCA_902510495.1 uncultured Pelagibacteraceae bacterium | reverse complement strand
AACAAACCTGATTCTATTAAATTTATATTGTCGGGGTATTGTGCTGCTTTATAAAAATAAGATGCTGTTAATATTTCAAAAAAAGTTATTTGTTGATTGTCATTAATATTTTCAACTTCTTCAAATAAAAAAGCTAATTTATCATCTCCTAACTCTTGGTTATTAAAAATAAATCTTTCATTAATTCTTTGAATATGAGGACTGGTGTAAATATTGCATCTCATTTTTGCTTCTTTTAAAATTGAAAAAATTGCATTGATAGTAGATTGTTTTCCATTAGTACCGATCACTGATATTGCTTTAATTTTATCTTGAGGATTACCTAATTTTTTGCAGAGAAGCTTTATACGATCAAGGCTTAGATCTATTTCCTTAGGATGCAACTTTAGAAAGCGACTGAGTATTTTTTGTAGTTTCATTTTGTTCAGTGCTTATAACAGAATTTTTCTTTAACAATATTGATAATAAAGTTCCTATCTTTTCAGAGAGATCTTTTCTTTCAACAATTAAGTCAACAAAACCAGTTTTTTCAACATATTCACTTTTTTGAAAGCCGTCAGGCAATTCTTCTTTAACGGTACCCCGAATTACCCGTGCGCCTGCAAATGCAATTAGGGCACCTGGTTCTGCAATGTGAATATCACCCAACATAGCGTATGATGCTGTTATGCCTCCTGCTGTTGGATCAGTTAAACATACTAAATAAGGGAGATTATTTTTTTTAAGTTCATTTATGGCTAAGGTTGTTCTAGTCATTTGAGATAAAGAAATTAAACTTTCCATCATTCTCATCCCACCACCAGCACTAATACATAAAAAAGGAGTTTGGTTTTCGATTGCATGCTGAATACCATATAAAAATGCTTCTCCTTCTGCTGCTGCCATTGAAGCTCCTAGAAAATCAAAATCAGATGCTACTGCAGTAATTTTAATATTATTAATCGTTCCACTTACAACCATCATGCCACAATCCAAACCAGTTTTTTTCCTAGCTGTTTTTAATCTGTCTTTATATGATTTTGAGTCTGTCCAATTTAGTGGATCGTCTTTTGGAATTGGTGTTTTGAAAATTTCATAGTTATTTTTTCCAAAAAAAATATCAAATCTTTGTTTTGGTTTTATTCTATGATGTTTATTACAATCAGGTTCAGGGCACACCCAAAGATTTTCTGCTAAATCTTTTTTTAAAATTGGGCCTTTGCAACAAGAAGTCCAATCACTGTTGGCTATATCTTCTTTTGTTGCTCTTTTATGGATCGCAGATTTAATTTTTTCACCTGCTTTAATTATTTTAGTAATCCAATTCATTTTATTTTATTTTTTAATCTTTTAACAACATTAGTAACATTTGTGACAGCATTTTGTCTTTTTTTTATTGAATTAGTTATTTCCTTACAAATCTCACTTCCAACGACTAACCCATCAGCTTTTTTAAGAGAATTTATAGTTTTTTCAGTTATTCCGAATCCAATCACTACATTTTTTGATCCATTTTGTTTTTTAATTTTAGAGTATTCTCTAAGTATTTTTTTTGGAGAAACCTTAAGTTTTCCACCTGTGGTAGATAGCATACTAATATAGTAAATCATGTCGTGAGAACTTTTGATAATTTGTTTAAGCCTCTTGTCTGATGTTGTAGGTGAAATAAGTTGAATAAAATTAATATTTTTTTTTTTACATTTCATAGCAAATTTTTTATTTTCAGGAAAAGGCAAATCAACAACAATTAATCCATCTACTTTAGATTGTTGGCATTTCTTTATAAATTTGTTTTCATTGAATTGATAAATCATATTATAATAACCCATTAAAATAATTGGTTTATTTTTTTTCAATTTTTTGAACTGGTTCACAATTGAAAATACATCATTAATTTTAATTCCATTTTTAATAGCTCTATATGCGCTAGTTTGAATTTGACCACCATCTGCAATAGGAGTGTTGTGTGGAAAACCTAATTCACAAATGTCAGCATATTTCGAAATTGATTTTAAAATTTCTAGAGATTTTTTTTTCGTATAATCACCAGCAACAGTGTAAGTTAAAAGAGCGGGTCTATTTTCATTCTTAGTTATTTTAAATGTCTGATTAATTAAAGAGTTATTCATTAATACTTTCCCAGTCTTTGTTTTAAAATATCCCTATCCTTTTTTGCATCACCGCATGAATTAACAATACAAATTGTATCTTTACTAAGTTTAGGAGCAATTTTAATTGCTTCGGCAAATGCATGGCTTGGTTCTAAGCTTGGGTTAAGTTTTTCATATTTAGTAACTAACTTATATGCATTCAAAGCTTCTTCATCTGTTGCAAAAGTATATCTTGCTCTTTTTGTATCTTTTAAAAAACAATGAATAGGACTGACGCCAGGATAATCTAAGCCAGCACTAATTGACTCTGTCTCATGAATTTGACCCTCGTTGTTTTGACAGACATATGAAGCAGCACCGTGTAAAATACCTATTTTTGCGTTTGTACTTAAAGGAGCAGCATGTAAATTTGATTTTTTTGGACCTCCAGCCTCAACACCAATTAATTCAATTTGTTTTTTGTTAAAATCAATAAATTCACTCCAAAAACCATAAGCTGAACTGCCTCCACCAACGCAATTAATAAGCTTAATCTTTTTTGGAATATTATTAAATTTTTCCTTTAATTGAATTTTTAGTTCTTTTGAAATTTGCGAAGTACTCCATCCACAAATTTTAACAAAAATGTTAGGCCCAACTGTAGAGCCTACACACATATGTGTATTATCACAATTTGATACCCAGTATCTCATACATTCACTCACTGCATCAACTAAAGTTTGACTACCAGAATATACAGGGACAATTTCAGCACCATTTTTTTTCATTGCATCACAATTAGGTTTTTGTCTTTTAATATCTTTTGCTCCCATAAAAATTTTACATTTTAAGCCAAATTTTTTAGCAGCCATACTAAGCATTTTGCCTGCATACCCAGCACCCGTATCTCCAACAATATATTTTTTTCCCATCGCCTTACATATTAAAGCATGGACTGTAGCATTATAAATTTTATGAGCCCCACCATTTGCTTCTGATACTACTTTTGCCCAAATTTGAGCACCACCTAAATGATTAGACAGATTTTCTAATTTTACAAATGATGTAGGAGAACCAATGTAATCTTTAAAATAGAAGTCTCTTTTTTTTATAAATTTATTATCCTTTCTTAATTTTTCAAATTTGATTGTTAAGTCCTCTACTGGTTTTTTAAGAGTTTCAGGAATATAGCTACCCCCAAACTTTCCACCCCAAAAACCATGTTTGTCATGTTGATCAATTAAAGGAATGTTTTTTTTAAGTTTCATTTATTAAATCTTTAATTTTGTTTAAGAAAATTTCTATTTTAGAAATATCTTTTAATCCAGCGGTTTCTAATCCCCCAGATATATCAATAATATCTGCTATTTCTTTATAATTTTCAAGATTATCATTAAATTGAATATTTCCAGCAACCATTATCTCTTTATCTAAATTTAAGTTTTTAATTAACTTGTGATCGAATGACAGACTTTTTTCATAGCCTTTGCTATCAAACAAATAAACATCTGTGATATCGGAATAAATTTCATATTTATCAACATCATCTTTATTTTTTATGGTTATAGCCGTAATAATTTTTCTTTTATATTTTTCTTTGATTGATTTAATTTGTGTTGGATTACAATCATAAAGTTGATAATAATCAAATGGTAAATTTTTAATTTCTTCAAGAATTTCATTATCAGGATTTACTAACACTGCTACAAATAAAGATTTTTTTTTGTCAATTTTTAATAACTCCTTTAGTTTTTGTAAATCTACATATCTTTTAGATTTAGGGTAATTAACTATAAATCCTATAAATTGAGGTGGTTGATTGTGATTAATTATATAGTTTAAAGTTTTAGAGTCGGAAATCCCACATATTTTAGATTTAAGGATCATTGTTTTAAATGATCTATCAATGTATTTAAATTATTTTTTATATTCCCTTTTGTTATTGGTCTTCCTATCACAAGCCAATCACTTCCATTTCTAAAGGCTTGCTTTGGAGTTAGAGT
>CABXBX010000032.1 GCA_902510495.1 uncultured Pelagibacteraceae bacterium | reverse complement strand
AATTAATTACCAATGACCATGATGAAAATGATAAAGAATTCTTAACTGGAGAAAGATCTCCTGAAGGTTTTTATTATGTCAAAGCAGGTATTGATCAAGCTATATCTAGAGGTTTAGCTTATGCACCATACTCAGATTTAATTTGGTGTGAAACTGCAACACCAAATTTAGAAGAGGCAAAAAAATTTGCTGATGCTATTCATGAAAAGTTTCCAGGAAAAATTTTAGCTTATAATTGTTCTCCTTCATTTAATTGGAAGAAGCACTTGTCTGACAGTCAGATAGCTTCTTTTCAAAAAGAAATAAGTAAAATGGGATATAAGTTTCAATTCATTACATTAGCCGGGTTTCATACTCAAAATATTGCAATTTTTGAATTGGCAGAAAAATATAAAAAAGAAGGAATGACAGCCTATTCGAGAATACAACAACAAGAATTTGCTCGTGAGAAAGATGGTTACACGAGTGTTAAACATCAAAGAGAAGTGGGTACTTCTTATTTTGATGCTGTATCAAATACAATTAGCAGCGGAAAAAGCTCAACTACAGCAATGGATGGCTCCACTGAGTCAGAACAGTTCTAAAAAACAACTCCTCTTGTTCTAATAGATAATTGACTGGCCCAGAAATGGGTCAGTTTATCTTTCTAGAAATAAATCTAAACTTCCACAAAAACAATTTAAGTATTTTGATCAAATAAAAATTATCCTTTAATTTTTTTCTTTTATCAAAACTTTCAAGCATCTCATCAACTTTGAACTTACATACTCCTCTTATATCAGTATAATTCTCTCTTTCTATCTGAGAAAATTTATCAAAGTAATTGTTTGTCATATGTTCAATAAAAGAGTCTGGATGTGGTTGTTCACTAATCTCAGGTATCAAAGTAGCTTTAAAATAATTCATATTAAAAGCATGAAAACCAATTGAAGATCTTTCTGTTATACCGTAATTATGTCTGAAATTATTAGCTCTTTTCTTAAATGACCACCATTTAGAATTTAAAAAAGTATGAAAATGATCTTTAGTGTAAATCCAAAAACAACAGTAATTTTCTAAATCATTTACAATAAATTTTTGACTATCTATCTCAAACAATTTATCTAATTTTTTATTTATATGAATACTGTAATTGTGATTGTCTGAGTTGTTAATTTCATAAATAAAAAAACCTAAATGAAATTGTTTTTTGGCTAATAATTCCTGATATTTAAGCCAATATTGTAAATTTTTTTCTGAAAATCTAATATCATGTTCTAAATACATAAAATATTGGTATTCATCTTTTTGTTTTTCCATTAATGATCTACATAACCAAGTCAAATATCCTTTGTTAAGATCCTCATTTTTAATCTCATGTTTAATTATTTTGGCTTTTAAATCTTTATCATCTAGAAAATCGTTATGTGTATGAATAAATATGTCTACTTTTATTGAAAGATTTTTTAAGTTTATAATGTTTTCCTTTAAATAATCAAAGCGTGTTAAGTTTCTATACCCTTCTTTTTTTTCAGGAATTGGATTGTAAAAAGGTATATGAATAACTATAGACATTATATAATTTAAAATTATAAACAAATTTAAAGCTTTTAATAATGAAAAAAATTCTAATTACAGGTGGTACAGGTTATCTTGGAAGGAATTTAGCTATCTTTTATAAGAAAAAATTTAAAGTTTTCCTTGGCGCGCGTAATAATAAGCAAAATTTTTTAGTTAAGAATTTAACTAATTGTGAAGTTGTTCCTTTAGATGTTTCAAATATAGAATCAGTTAATGATTGTTTAAATTACACTAAACCAGACATAGTAATTCATGCTGCAGCAACCAAATTTGTAGATCTATCAGAAAAATTTCCATTTGAATGTATTGATATAAATATTTTAGGTTCAACGAATGTTGTCCGAGCTTGTATTAATAAAAAGGTTCCAACAGTAATTGGTGTTTCAACTGATAAAGCTTCACCTCCAATCAAAAATATTTATGGATTAAGTAAGTCTTGTATGGAAAGGCTTTTTTCTTCAATAAAATCATATAGTAAAACTAAATTCATTTGTGTTAGATATGGAAATGTAACCTGGTCAACAGGATCTGTATTACCAATTTGGAAACAAATGTTTAATAAGGATAACACTATATTAACCACCGGGCCTAACATGAGAAGATTTTTTTTCTCTGTAGATGAAGCTGTAAGTTTAATTGATCAAGCTCTTAAACTTAAAGATAAACTTAATGGAAAAATACTTTCTACTGAAATGAAATCTGCAAAAATGATAGATATTTTAAAAGTCTGGATAAAAAAATTTGGTGGGATATACAAAATAATTCAGTCAAGAAAAGGTGATAGATTAGATGAATACTTAATTGGTGAAGATGAATTAAAACATGCACAAGAAATGAAAATTAAAAATAAAAAATATTTTATTATTGATTTTAATGAAATATCAAAAAAACCATTGAAGAAAATAATATCCTCACTAAATGCAAAAAGATTATCACAGTCTGAAATTGAAAAAATAATTCAATTTGGACTGAAATCTAATGACTTATAAAAAAATTAATAATGCCTTCATAATGGCAGCTGGTAGAGGTGCTAGGCTAATGCCCCTAACAAAAAAAATCCCAAAAGGTTTAGTAAAATTTAAACAAACTTCTTTAATTGCTAATGGTATAAAAAGACTAAAAAAGTATATTGATAACGTTCATATTTCTGTTGGGTACAAAGGACCTATTTTAGCAAAACATTTAATTGAGGAGAAAGTTTCTTCAATTATCAACACAGATAAAAAAGGTAATTGTTGGTGGATATTTAATTCGATATTTAAATCATTAAATTCACCAATTTATGTTTTAACTTGTGACAACGTAACTAATATTGATTTTAAAAAAATTGAAAATGATTATTACAAAAAGGGTCAACCTCTATGTATGATTATTCCAACAAAACCTATTAAAGGTTTAGCAGGTGATTTTATTTTTAGAAAAAAAAATATCATTCAAAAACTTTCAAGAACAAATAAATCTGATATTTACTGTACTGGTATTCAAGTACTAAACCCAAAAAAGATTAATGATAAGGTTAAACCCACTGATGACTTTAATATACTTTGGAAAAGATTAATTAAAATCAAACAACTGTATGTTTCTGATATTATGCCAAAAAAATGGTATACTGTTGATAATGTAGATAATTATAAAAAACTAAAGAAAATTTTCAGTTAAATTATGGTTGATAAAAACTTTGGTTTTGGAACACAAATAAGAAAATCTCCTTTTTTTGAATCAACTGTAAAATGGGGTGCAACAGGATTTTCTGTTTACAATCACATGTATATTCCCAGAGATTTCGGAAGTCCTGAAAAAAATTTTTGGAATTTAATTGAAAAATCTATTCTTTGTGATGTGGCTGTTGAAAGACAAGTAGAAATAACTGGTCCAGATGCTTACAAGTTTATTCAATTACTAACCCCTAGAGACCTCTCAAAATTATCAGTTGGTCAATGTAAATATGTGCTAATTGTAAACGATAAAGGTGGAATAATTAATGATCCAGTACTTTTAAGATTAGCTGAAAATCATTTTTGGCTATCTCTAGCAGATAGTGATGTTCTATTATGGGCTCAAGGTGTTGCAATAAACTCTAGATTAAATGTTAATATTTCTGAACCTGATGTATCACCTTTGCAATTACAAGGACCAACCTCAGGAGAGATTATGGTTAAATTATTTGGAGATACTATTAAAGATTTAAAATATTATTGGTTAAGGGAATATAATTTAGATGGAATTCCACTAATTGTTTCAAGAACAGGCTGGTCAAGTGAACTTGGGTATGAAATTTATTTAAGAGATGGTTCTAAAGGAAATAACCTCTATGAAAAAATAATGGAAGCAGGAAAGCAGCATGGTCTTCAACCTGGTCATACATCGTCAATAAGAAGAATTGAAGGCGGAATGCTCTCCTATCATGCGGATGCAGACATTAATACAAATCCATTTGAACTGGGTTTGGATAGACTGGTTGACTTAGATAATGAGGTGAACTTTATCGGTAAAGACGCTTTAAAAAAAATAAAACAAAGTGGAATTAAAAGAAAACAAGTTGGTTTAGAATTGGATTGTGAACCTTTAAAAGCACCAAATACTACTTTCTGGTCAATATATAAAGATAGTAAAAAAATTGGTAAAGTTACTTCAGCTGTATATTCTCCTAGATTAAAAAAGAATATAGCACTAGCGATAGTAGAGATTAATAATTCAGAAATTGGAAATAATTTAAAAGTTATTATAAATGATGATGAAATTAGTTCTAAAATAATCGAAAA
>CABXBX010000031.1 GCA_902510495.1 uncultured Pelagibacteraceae bacterium | reverse complement strand
AACCTTAATTCTAAGCAAATCTCTGAAATTAATCATGATCTTAATTATCTAGAACATGGTCAAGGAGGTTTGTTAGATATAATATATAAAGATAACTTTATATATATTTCATACACCGAAAACAGAGGCAATTGGAAGACTAGCACTTCAATAGCAAAGGCTAAATTTAATAAAAAAAATTTAATTTTTAAAAATATTTTTCAAGCAAATCCACCTATCGATTCTGGTTATCATTTTGGATCAAGATTAATAATTAAGGATAATTATCTTTATGCTACTGCAGGTGAAAGAAATGAAGGAATGATTGCACAAGATCCGACTAAACATCCTGGAAGTATTATCAGAATTCATATCGATGGAAGTATTCCAAAAGATAATCCCAAGTTTGATGGTAAGTCAGATTGGTTGCCTGAAATTTATCAAATAGGAGTAAGAAACCCACAGGGCCTTACATTATCTGCTTTTGATGGAAAGGTTTATCTTAGTAATCATGGTGCCAAGGGTGGTGATTGGTTTGGTGAAGTAAAAAAAGGTGAAAATTATGGTTGGAAAATTTTAGGATGGGGTGGAACTAATTATACAGGCACTAAAATTGGTCCAAAATGGAAACCAGGTTTTACAAAAGCAATACATTATTGGGTTCCTTCCATCGCAACAAGTGCAATTACTATTTATAAAGGAAAAGAGTTTAACGAATGGAATGGACATGCTTTAATTACTTCTCTTAAAGATCAATCATTAAGAAAATTAATATTTAATGACTTATCTGAGGTAAAAGAAGACGTTATTTTTAAAAACAAAATTGGTAGAATAAGAGACATACAAATACATCCGAATAACGGCAAAATTTATTTTTTAGGGGGAAACAGCCTGTGGTTAATGGAAAGAAATTAGTTAGAATTTTATATTTTTTAATTGGAATAATATTTTTAAACTGTATTAGTTTAGCAATGGCAGAAAAACCCTTTCATCATTTACCTGACGGAACTTTTAGAAATCCTGAAGGATCTCCAGAAAGATCAAAAGATGTAAAATTTTCCTACAGAACATTTACTAAAGAAAAAAAGAAAATTGATATTACTGTTCCAAAAGATCATGTAATCGATAAAAAAATTGTTAGAGAAAATTTAGAGAAATTTAAAGATGATGATTATATTGCTTGGATAGGGCATGCTACATTCTTAATTAAATTAGGTGAGACAACAATTATTACAGATCCAGTTTTTTCAAAAAATGCAGGACCATTGATTTTTGGACCAAAAAGGTATGTGGAGCCTGCGCTTCAACTTAATGAAATTCCAAAAACAGATGTATTTTTATTAACTCACAATCATTACGACCATCAAGATATGTCAACAATTAGAGGATTTCCGTTTAAAGATACAAAAGTTTTACTTCCACTTAAACTTGGAAAATATTTTAAAAGATATAAAGATGTTAATGAAATGGATTGGTATGATGAAATAAAAATAAATGATGACCTTAAGATTACATTATTGCCTGCTGTTCATTGGTCAAAAAGAAGCCTTACAGATACCAATAAAACATTATGGGGAAATTTCTTAATTGAATACAAAGATAAAAAAATATTTTTTGCGTGCGATACTGGATATGGAAACATTTATAAAGAGCTTGGAGAAAAATATGGTCCTATTGATTTATCAATGATTAATATTGGAGCGTACGATTTTAGACCAATGTTTGAAAAATCAATTTATCACACCACACCTGAAGAAGCTCTAAATATTGCAAAAGATTTAAAAAGTAAAAAAGTTTTAGGAACTCATTGGGGAACTTTTGTTTTATCTTTGGAACCAATCATGGAACCACCAGTCAGGTTTAAAGATAACGCAGAAAAATATGGGTTTAAAAAAGAGGATGCTATTATTTATAAAATAGGTGAGTTTGGATCATTAAAAAAATTACTAAATTATAATTAATTATCTAATAATTTTTTTTTTGCTTTTTCGAATTCTTCTTGAGTTAAAATTCCATCATTCAAAAGTTGATTTAATCTTTCAATTTCATCACTAAGTTTACTTTCGTTCATTGGAAGATTATCATTATTTTCATCCTCTATACTTTCGTTAGACTTAACAGCATTTTTGGCACTAAAACCTTTCATAATAGCTGTAGCTCCTAAATATAAAACAAATCCAAAAATTGGTATTACTAAACTAAAAAAAATAATCTTTTCCATTAGTTAATCCTCATCTTCTTCTCTCCAATTTTTTTCATACATTAACCATGCCGCTAATATTACTGAAAATGTTCCCACAATCATACCATAATCAAATCCAGTTTGTTGATCATAAAGATACCAACCTAATTGTGTTGCACCGATTGGGGGGATTGTGAGTATGGCCATAAGAATTGCTATTCTGTATGGATATTTGGGTTTCTTCATACCCCAATCTATCAAAAATTTTTTATTTATTTAAATGCTAAATTTGCGATCTTTTGAAACAGTCAATTGTATTTTTAAGCAAACATGCAATTGTCATGGGACCAACACCTCCTGGCACTGGTGTTAATGCTTTTGCATTCTTAGAAACCTCATCAAACGCTACATCACCTACTATTCCTTTATCTGTTTTATTAATACCCACATCAATCACAATCGTATCTTTTTTTACCCAATCACCTTTAACAAGCTCTGGTATACCAACTGCAGCAACAATTATGTCTGCTTCTAAACATTCTGCTTTTAAATCTTTAGTTCTTGAATGAGTAATAGTAACAGTGCAATTTTCTTTTAATAAAAGTTGGGTCATTGGTTTACCATTCAAGTTTGATCTACCTACCAATACAGCTTTTTTTCCATTGAGATTTGGCTCAATTTTTTTTATTAACAAATAGCAGCCCAATGGGGTACATGGTACAGAACTTTCATAACCTGAGGATAAGTTTCCTACATTCATTGGATGGAAACCGTCAACATCTTTTGAAGGATTAATAGCTTCAATAACCTTTTGTTTATCGATATGTTTGGGTAAAGGCAACTGAACTAAAATACCAGATACTGTTTCATCCTTATTTAGTTCTTCTATTTTGTCTAAAATAATTTTTTCCTCTACGCTGTCTGGATATTTGATTACATCAGATTTAAGCCCAACTTCATTCGCTGATTTTTCTTTATTTCTCACATAAATTTGACTTGGCGTTAAATCTCCAATTAAAATTACAGTTAATCCAGGAACTTTGTTATATTTAGCTTTTAGATCAGAAACTTCTTGTTTCAGCTCTTCTCTAAGTTCTGCTGCAGCTTTTTTTCCGTCAATTAAAATCATTATTTATAACTAAGTATAGGGGTATATATACTTAAACATTAGAATTTTCAAAGCCTCAATGAGCACTAATAAAATTATTGGTGAAACATCAAATGCTCCTAGATTAGGTAAAAAACTTCTAATTTTGTTAAGAATTGGGTCTGTTAACCTATAAGTAAAATCTAAAATATTATAAACAAATGCATTATTTGTATTTAAAATATTAAAAGCAACTAACCAGCTTATTATGACACTTACAATGACTACCCACCAGTAAAACTTTAAAAAAGTCATTACTACAAAATAAAAAACGGCTATCATTTTTTTTCAATATAAATTGAAGAGCTAGGAAATGCGAATGAAGCTTTATTATTTTCTACAATTTGCTTAATCTCAATAGCAAGTTTTTCTTTTACTGATAACCACTCATTCCAACTATTAGATTTGGTAAAACATCTTACATACATATCTATTGAGCTATCTGAAAATTTATCAACTCTTACAGCTAAGCCAATTTTTGTATTAAAATCTTCACTCTTATTTATGTGATTTTCTATTTCATCTCTTATGGTTTTTAATTGATCAACTGTAGTGTCATATTGAAGAGTAATGATCCAACTTATCAACCAATTTGAAGTTTCGCTTACATTAACCACTGCATTTTCTGCAAACTGAAAGTTTGGAATTATAGCTAGAGATTTATCAAATTTTCTTATTGTTGTTGAGCGAAAACCAATTTTTTCAACTATGCCTTCAATAATTCCATCAACCAAAATCCAATCACCTATCTTAAATCTTTTTTCAACAAGAACTAAAATTCCAGAAATTAAATTTTTAAATAAATCTTGTGCTCCTAATGCAACTGCCACACCAAATAATCCTAATCCAGCAATAATCGGTCCTATTTTGATTCCCCATAATTCTAAAACAGCTGCTAGACCTAGTATAAAAATTAATATTTTTAATGATTTAATAATCCATCCAATTAATTCTCTCGTTAAAAGTTTATCAAGTCCACTTAAAATATAAGAAACAGGTTCAATGATTTGATGGATAACCCAAAAAATTAATACGGTGATTAAAGTTCTATTAATCGTATCGATAATTTCTCTACCCTCTAGAGAGAAAGACATATAATAACTCGCAATAAAGAAACCTAGAACAATCGGTAAAAATCTTGCTGGTCC
>CABXBX010000030.1 GCA_902510495.1 uncultured Pelagibacteraceae bacterium | reverse complement strand
CTGGTCTATCTAAATGTTTTTGCCCACCTTTTCCAGGTGTAACACCACCAACAACATTTGATCCATATTTTATCATTTCTTCAGCGTGAAAAGTTCCCATCTTTCCAGTGAAACCTTGAATTAAAATTTTTGTGTTTTTTTCAATTATAACTGCCATTTTATTTTTGTAATGCAGCAACTGCTTTGTTTGCGGCATCCTCTAAAGTATTTGCTTCTATATAATTTAATTTACTATCCCGAAGAATTTTATTCCCCTTTTCAACATTTGTTCCAGCTAATCTTATTACTAGAGGAACCTTAACTTCTATTTTTTCTAATGCTTGAACTATTCCTTCTGCAACCCAATCACATCTATTAATTCCAGCAAAAATATTTACTAGAATAACTTTTACTTTCTTATCCATCGTGATTAGCCTAAACGCTTTTACTATTTTTTCAGGGGTTGCTCCTCCACCTACGTCAAGAAAATTAGCTGGCTCCCCCCCTGCTAATTTAATCATGTCCATAGATGCCATAGCTAACCCAGCACCATTAATAATATTACCAATATTTCCATCTAAGCTTACATAATTAAGACCTCTATCGGATGCGTAAACTTCTTTTTCGTCTTCTTGAGTTTTATCTCTTAATTCGGATACTTTATCTCTTCTAAACATTGCATTATTATCAAAGCTCATTTTACAATCTAATGCTAATATTTGTTTTTGTTTTGAAATTACTAATGGGTTTACTTCAACCATGGTAGCATCTAATTCACTGAAAGCTTTTGCACATCCAACAATTGTTTCCGAGGCTCTCCTAATTAATTCTGGCTCAATACCCAAACCAAATGCTAATTCTCTAGCTTGAAAACTTTGTATACCGACTGCAACTTCAATTTTAGATCTAATTATAGATTCTGGTTTCTCTTTAGCTATTTCTTCCACACTCATTCCACCCTCAGTCGAAGCTACAACCATTATGCTTTCTGAACTTCTATCAAAAACTAATCCTAAATATAATTCTTTCTCAATATCAGTTGCTTCCTCAATATAAATTCTATTAACTATTTTTCCTTCAGGTCCAGTTTGATTAGTAACTAATTTTTTGCCTAAAAGTTTATCTGTAGCTTGAGCAACTTCTAAAGGAGTGTTGCAAACAATAACTCCACCTGCTTTACCTCTTGCACCTGAATGTATTTGGGCTTTTACTACCCACTTTGATCCACCTATTTCTCTCGCTTTATTTTCTGCTGTCTCTGGACTATAAACAATTCCACCTCTTGGTATAGTAACGCCAAAACTTGATAGTATTTCTTTGGCTTGATATTCGTGTATATCCATAATTATTTATTATTAATTTGTTTATCTATATTAACTATATTCTCTGCCATTCTTGCTGATGCGGCATCTATCATTCTTCCATCTAATTGAGCAGCACCTTTTCCAGCTTTTGCAGCTTTATCAAGTTCTTCTAAAATTCTTTTTGCTTTTGTTACTTCTGATGATGGTGGAGAAAAAACTTTATTAGCAAGTTCAATTTGAGATGGGTGAATTGCCCATTTACCTTCTATGCCAATTGCTGCTCCTCGTTTTGCTGCTTCAACATAAGCATCAGGATCATTAAAATCTCCAAAGGGACCATCTATAGCTCTTAAGCCGTAAGCTCTACATGTCATAACTAATTGTGAAAGTCCGTGGTGCCATTGATCACCCGGATAATCAGGATTTAATCCACCTATTACAACAGTTCTTGCTCTTAAACTTGCAGCATAATCAGCAACTCCAAAATGTAATGCCTCAAGTCTTTCACTGGATTTTGCAATTTCTTTTATATTAGACATTCCTAAAGCAGTTTCTATCAAACATTCAATTCCTATTTTATTTTTTAATTTTTTGTAAGTCTCTATTTGAGTTAATAAACAATCTATCATGTAAACATCACTGGCTGTTCCAGCTTTTGGCAATAAGATTGTGTCAAGTTTATCACCCACCTCTTCAACTAAATCTATTATATCTCTATACATATAATGTGTGTCGGGGCTATTAATTCTGACTGAAATTGTTTTCCCTTTTTCTTTCCAATTAAACTCTTTCAAACCTTTAATAACATTTTGACGAGCGGTAATTTTATCCATTGGGGACACAGCATCTTCAAGATCTAAAAAAATATAATCGGCTTTTGAATTTAAAGCTTTTTCAAACATTTCTGGTGATGAGCCTGGAACTGCCAATTCACTTCTTTGCAGACGAGGTCTTGCAGGTTTATAATATTTAAAACTCATGCAAATATTATAATTTTTGTGAAAATTCTTTAATTAATATAATTAACGTATTATTTATATATATAGTTTTTAGTAGTAAAAAATAAACTTTAATAACTTTTTTCCATTTGTTACAGATTCGAAATATTAAATTATGTCTAAGTTACCAAATAAAGCAAAAGTAGTAATAATTGGTGGTGGAATTCACGGCCTAAGTACTGCTTGGAAATTATCCGAAACTTATAAAAATCCTGGAGATATTGTCGTTTTAGAAAAAAAAGATACTGCTGCAGGTGCAAGTGGAATTGCTTGTGGAGTAATTAGAAATAATTATTTTCAGCCAGCAATGAGAGAGCTAATGGCTCATTCAGTTTCAGTTTGGGAAAGTGACCCTAAAGCATTCAAATATAATGCAGTTGGTTATTTACAAATATCACCTGAAGTAATGCATGAAGATGTTGCAACAATATATGAGCAACAAAAAGCAATTGGTTATTAAAGGTGTAAAAGTTAATGGTTTTAAAAGAGGAAGTAATAGCAAGGCAGTTACAGGTGTTGAAACTAACCAAGGTACAATTGACTGCGAACAAGTAGTTATTGGAGCAGGACCTTGGGCAAGAGATTTCTGGAATATGCTTGAACTTCCAAAAACTGCAAATATTAAAGGTAAAGATGGTAAAATGCACACAACTGACATGTGGACATATTGGATGTTACAGGAAGGTGTAATTGGTGTTGAGCCAGATTTTTTAAAAATGAATAACGGTAAAGCGCCACCCGTAATTCACGTAGACTCTACTGCGCCTTTATATTCTGATAAAACAAAAAAATTAATAACAGATAAGATTTGGGGAATTTATTATAAACCAGATATCGAAGGCTTAGGTGTCCAAGGTGGTACCTCTCCTTACATTGTTGATAAACATTTTGATCAAGTTAATGTGGATCCTTACGGAATTGAGTCACCAGAGTTCCAAACAACTGAGGCTTTTAATGATATGTGGTGTTCTGCTTTAGCTCATTGTCAAAAAAGATTTGAAGATAAGTCTGATCTTTATAGAAAAGGACCATCAGGTGGATTAGGATGTATGACACCAGACTCTTTCCCAATATTTGATAGATTTTTAGAGAACGTTTATATGATTGCTGATGCTAACCACGGTTATAAAATGATTGGTGTTGGTGAATTAGTTGCAAAAGAAATTTTAGGACAAGAAAGTGACTTGTTGAAACCGTTCAGATTCAACCGATACGAGAAGGGTGAACTTCACCCTACTTCGAACAGTCCGTTTCCTTGGAGTTAGTTGATCTAAGTAGACAGACGATTTTTTTTCAGTTACCTTTTTGAACTAAAAATTCTTAACAGAGGGGACTATGACAGATCTAGAAAAGCACGTTAACAAACCTGGTAGAGATAAACTTATTAAAGAAGTTAGAGCTAAAATAAATGAGCTTGGAGTTGATTATATTTTTTTTCAATTTATATCTGTTACTGGAAGAGTTGTTGGAAAAGGTATTCCTGCTGATCATTGGGAGAGAACTTGTGAAAAAGGATTTCAATTAGTTTACGGTGCTACTGCAAATTTATTTCTAGATAGACATAACAATTATATTGGATACGGACCTGAAGCTAAAGAGCTTGTAGGAATTCCAGATCCAGAAACTTTTTGCCAACTACCTTGGGACAAAAAAGTTGCAAGAGTATTTGTTACTTGTTTTAGGAATAGAGAAGAAAGAGAAAATCCAGGTGGACATTTAACATCTGATTGTAGAGGAAATTTAAGAATAATTGCTGAGGAATTTAAGAAGAAGCATGGTTACCAATTAAGAGTTGGAACTGAACCTGAAATGATGTGGTTAACAAAAAATCCTGATGGAACTCCGACAGGAAAAGGGTTTTCAAAACCTTATTGTTATCACATTGATCAATTTGAGTCGTTGAGACCAGTTTTTATGAAAGTTATGGAATATGCTAGAGCTATGGGTTTTGATATGATTCAAGGTGATCATGAAGATGCACCAGGACAATTAGAATTAAATTGGATGTATGACGATGTTCTAAGAAATGCTGACAGACTTTCAACTTATAGACAAATCTGCGCGCAAGTAGCTAGAGAGTTTAATTTAATTGCTTGTTTTATGACAAAACCATTTATGGGTGTTTCTGCAAGTGGCTGTCATACAAATATGTCTTTATGGACAGGTGGAAAAGATAAATTAAATAAATTAGGTCATAAATCTATTCCTGGAATGGATGAGGTATTTAGTTATGTTGAGGGTGGTACAAATACATTTATGCCTGATACTAAAGATGTTCAACTTCCAGGTAAAATAGGTTTAAAATCTATTGGTGGTGTTATGAAACATCTTCCAGCATTAACAGCTATTGGATCTTCTACGGTAAACTCATACAGAAGATTATGGGATCAAGGTTTTTGGGCGCCGGTATATGCCGACTGGGGTTATCAAAATAGAACTTGTGGATTAAGAGTTTCTGCTCCAGGTAGATTTGAATATAGGTCAGTAGACTCAATGCATAATCCGTATTTAATGGGTTCAGCATTATTAAAAGCTTTTGATGACGGCTTAACGAATAATATCGATCCTG
>CABXBX010000029.1 GCA_902510495.1 uncultured Pelagibacteraceae bacterium | reverse complement strand
ATAATTCAATTTTTCACCTCTTGGATATTAGTTTCTTTAATACTAGTTCCAATAGGTTCGATCGTTTCAGGTTTATTTGCTGAAAAAATATTTTTTAGTATTAAAGAGATTCATAAGTACAAATGGGAAATAAAATTAAAAAAAAATGCATTTTATCTTTCAAATAAATTTGCTTTAATCGCTGCTATTAAAAGTTTTTTAATCAATATATTAATTCTACCCTTGTATCTATTACTACCGTTTGCTAACATTATTATATTTATTGTAGTCAATGGATTACTGATTGGTCGAGAATTTTGTGGAAACTTTTTAATTCAATTTTTTGAAAAAGAAAAAATTAAATTAATTAATCTTCATTTAGATAGTAAGATTTACGTTCTTGGAATATTTGTGGTTGTATTATACACAATTCCGTTTGTTAATTTACTAGCTCCTACAATAGCAAATCTTCTATTTTCACACTTGATTTTACAATCTAATAAAAGTATTTTTAAAAAATAAATAAATAAAAAGGGAGGTTTTATGCAAAAATCTAAAACGACAGCAGCTTTACTTTGTTTTTTCTTAGGAGGGTTAGGAGTTCATAGATTCTACACAGGTAAAATCGGAACTGGTGTAATTCAATTCTTTACATTAGGTGGTTTTTTCATATGGGCTACGATTGATTTCATTATGATTTTAACAGGCTCTTTCACTGACGTTAACGGCAAAAAACTTAAGTAAAAAGATATTTTTTTTTTTACTATTTTTTTTTAAAATGGGAGTGGTTCATTCTGAACCACTACCATTAATTATAAATTATTCTCCTTCTGACTATGGAGCACTCACACAAAATTGGGGCGTAACCGAAGATAAAGACGGGCGTATATATTTTGCAAATAATAATGGTGTATTAATTTACGATGGATCTAACTGGAAACTAATTAACTTACCAAAATTTAGAAGTGCAAGATCAATTTCAGTTGATAACAATGGTAGTGTTTTAGTTGGAAGTAGAGGTGAATTTGGTTTTATTAAAATAAATAATGATAATAAGATTTCTTATAAAAGCCTTAGCAAAAAACTTTCCAATTACAAATCAAATGACGTTATATATGAAACTCATGTATTAGATGAACGTTTAATTTTTTTTAGATCATACAAGAAATTATTTTTAGTTGAAGATCAAAAAGTTTCTATACTAGAAAATTCTTTTAATGATCGTGTGGAGAGATCTTTTCTTACTAATCAAAAATTATTTGTATTTATAAGAAATACTGGCTTATATAAATTTAACGAGACAAATAAAAAGTTTGATTTATTAAAAGAGTCAAAATTTTTTGATACAAAATCGAAGACTGTTAATGGGTTTCATATTATTGATGATAAAAATATATATATCACAAGAGGATCAGGTATTTATATATCTGACAATAATGAGTTAAAAAAAATTGATTATAATAATAAGATAATTAATGAAACTACTATATACAGATCATATCAATTAAAAAATTCAAATATAGCATTAGCTACATATGATGGAATTTTTATATTAAATAGATATCTCGAAATTATTGATCATTTGAATTCAGATAAAGGCATGAGATCTAATAATGTAAGATCATTATTTGAAGACTCATCAGGAAATCTTTGGGCAGGTCTGGATGACGGAATATCAAAAATATTAATCAAATCTCAATTTAGATTTTATCCTAAATTATATTCCAAAACAGGTGGTACTGTTAATGATTTAAATATTTTTAATAATAAAGTTTTCATTTCATCTGCTACAGGACTTAGAAAATTGAGTAAGAATAATGTAGATTTAAGTGCTAAATTTATTTCTGTGGCTAATGAGAATATAAAAAGTCAAACTTGGGCTTTAGAGCCTATCAATAATTCTTTAGTTATAGGGCATTTAGGAGGTCTGGGGAAAATTGATGACAATGAAATTTATTCTCAAATTGTTCCAAAAAAAGTAACCGGCACAGTATATTCACTTAAAAAATCAGAATTTTTAAAAGATAAATTTTTTGTTGGATCAAGAAAAGGATTGTTCATTTTCGATAATAATTTTGAAAAATTTGAGAAAGTCGAAAATATAAACTCATCCGTTTGGAGAATTGTAGAATTTCCAATTAGAAATGAAGTATGGGTTTTTAACGAAGGAAAAGGTATTTTTAGGATTAAATTTGATGAGAATAATAAAAAATCTATTAAAAAGTTTTCATCTAATAATGGTCTGCCATTTAATAATAAACTTTATATCTCAAAATATAAAGAAAAATTGATAGTTGGAACTAAACTTGGCTCTTACGAATTTGACTTCAAAAGTAATAGATTTATTAAAAGTAGTTTTTTTTCAGAAAAAGCATTAGGAAAAAACAAACACTTAATTAGATTGATTTCAATAAATGACAAATATTTATTTCATACTGTTCATTATGAAAATTTTAAACGTATTCAAAAATTTTATGAAATTAAGAATGAAATTATCAATGAATTTTCAATACCAGAAGTATCAAAGAATGTTTCTGTTAAATACCACTACTTAAAAAAAGATAAATTATTTTTTACAAGTAATGAAGGAGTAGCAGTTTTTGATATTAACAAAAAAAAAATTGATAGAAAAAGCAAGAGTAAGGTTATATTTTCTAAAATTTTAGTTAATAAAAAGCCTTTATTTATTGGTGGAAATCAACATTCTTACGATAAAGAAGTTCACAAGATTAAGAGTATATTTGAATATAATGAAAATTCATTTGATTTTTATTTTTCAGCTACAGACTATTTAGATGAGCAAAACAATTCTTTTAATGCGAATATAGTTAATTATAAAGATAATAATGTTATTTTTTCCAATGATAAAAAATTTACTTATGAAAATTTACCTCCAGGAAAATATCTTTTAGAAGTTAATTCTAAAAATGCTAGAAATGAAGTTTTACCGTCACTTAATTATGAACTTATAATCAAAAAACCTTGGTGGCAAACTGCCTATTTTTATATTGGTGAAATTATTTTTTTTATGATCTTGCTTTTTTTTACCATTATATCTAAGCAAAATAATAAATCTCAAAAATATGCTACAGCATTAACCTTTATAATGATCCTAATTTTATTTGAATATATAAACTATTATTTAGATCCTCTTTTTTATAATTTGACAGGTGGAGTTCCAGTATTCAATATAATAAGTAAAGTGCTATTGGGTGTTTTATTAAAGCCAATTGAAAATTTAGCTGATAAACTTCTTTTGATGTCTTCTCAATACCTTAAAAAATAACAAATTTTTAATTTATTTCGCTGATATTTTTAGGTTTTTTATTTTTTCTTCCAATAAAGAAATTGCTTTATGAATTTCGTTTTTTTCACTTTTGCTTAGAGTGGCTCCTAAGTCACTTTTAGGATCTAATGCAGACTCTGTCAAATCCATAATGTCACCTAAACGTCCACCAATATTCATAAGAATAGAATTAATATTTTCAAAGTAATTAGCCTGATTTATAATTGCATGTAAATTAGTACTTATGGCATCAAACAATGGTGTACCTTTAGCCTTCTTTAGTAATAACTCATCTATACTAAGTGCATCATTGATTGACAATGTGTGATGTTGATCATCAGGATCTCCACATTTAAAAAAATGTGATTTGCTTTTATTTGTAGCACTTTTTAATTCTTCTTCAGTTAAATTTTTAAGAGCATTCTGTAATGCAAACTCGATTGTGTTAGGTTTTCTTAGTTTAGTCATTTATTATTTATACCATTTTAGGTGAAAAATATAACCAACTATTTCACTATAAAAGTAAAAAAAAATTCCTAAATTGAAAGTATGTTTCGGATAATAAAGTTACTTGTATTTGTATATATGATTTATTCCTCAATATTAGTTACTTTTGGATATGCGAGAGAATATGAGAAAGGTCAGCAAATAATTAGCAATATAGTGAGCGAAGATTGTAAAAAAAACAAAAAATGTATTAATTCTATCCTTGAGTCAGAATTGAAAAATTCAACAAATATTTTTCTTTTAGGAGCAATTGATAAAATTGAGAATTATTTACCAGCTTTTATAAATGAATTTAAATTAAATATTCAAAGGAGCTTGGATGTTAAGCTTTAAAAAAATTTCAATATTTATATTTTTGCTATCTTTAGTAAGTTTTAATAATCTAAATGCTAGAACAGTTTGTAGCTACAAAGTTACTACAATTACGGAGAATAACGTAATTAAGGGTCATCGAGAAGTAAAAAATTGTGAGGAAACAAAAATAACAGGAGATCAAACTAGCTTTGTTGAATCTGTTTTATCGAGTCCACAATATGAAACAACTCTAATATTAATGATGAGTTTAGTTTTAGAGGCTATATAAACACAAGGAAAGGGAAAATGAAATATATATCAATAATCTTAATAACGATTCTTACAGCATGTTCAAGTAACTACGCTGAAAAGAAAACACTAATAAATGGTAACAGTGATTTACTAAAACTTAATGCAGAGATTTGTAATAAGTTTAAAAGTAACGAGTCAAAAACATATGGTTGTGGATCTGGACTAAGTTCTGATTTAGAAGTTTCAAAAACTAAGTCACTGCTTAATGCAAAAGTAAATGTAGCAGATATTGTTGGTTCTTCAATTTTGAAAAGTGAAAAACAAACTAGAACAGAAAGTGCTAAAGGGGTTAATAGTAAATATCAAACTATTGAAGAGAATAAAATTCTAGAAACATCTCTGAATAATTATAAAGTTGTATTTACAAAAACTTTTAAAGAAGGAAATAAATTTAGAACATACACGGTAATAAAATATGAAACAAAAGCTTAAGAATATAATATTAATTACTTTTTTGGTTTTATTCTGCAATACAAGTATTTTTGCAGCAAATAATATAGATCAATTTAATAATGTAAAAAGTAATATACATAAAGTAAAAAACAGCGTGTCCAAATGGGTTATTGATGAGTGGCATAATACCGTTGAATTTCAGAAAGATAGTTTTAATCAAATGAAAATTCAAACAGAAAATAACAAAAAGGGAATAATAAAACTTTTTACCCCTTCTAAATAATCTTTAGAATATTTTTGTTGATAAATCTTAGTAATACTTCTTAAGATTCCTGGATCATTCAAGGATCTAGAGAGATAAAATAAATAAATTTTACTTATTAGGCTTGTTGAATTATAAATATTAGCATAAATACTCATGAAATTCATTAATGCCCTCGTGGTGAAATTGGTAGACACAAAGGACTTAAAATCCTTGCCGCTTGC
>CABXBX010000028.1 GCA_902510495.1 uncultured Pelagibacteraceae bacterium | reverse complement strand
ATCGAAGATAATAAATTAAAACATAAAAAATTTGTTCCTGGAGTAAAAATTCCAATTTATTCTAAAGAAAAAATCTCAAAAAAAGAGTCATTGGTACTGGTTTTGGCATGGAATTTTTTTGATTTTATTAAAAAAAATAATAAAAAATTAGCAAAAAAATTTATATCACTTAAAGAATTGCATAAACAAAATTGACAATATTTGGAGAGATGGCCGAGTGGTTGAAGGCGCACGCTTGGAAAGTGTGTAAAGGGGCAACTCTTTCATGGGTTCGAATCCCATTCTCTCCGCCACAAATAAGCTATATTTTATGCGGTATATTTAAAGATTATTAGCCTTAAACCAGATTATTAAAAGAGCAATTTCGTATAAAAATGATATAATTAATTTTTCCAATAAATAAAAATGAAAAACAAAAATAAATATCAAGCAGATTCAATTAAGGTTTTAAAAGGCTTAGAGGCTGTAAGAAAAAGACCTGGAATGTATATTGGCGATACAGATGATGGCACTGGATTGCATCACATGGTTTACGAAGTTGTAGATAACTCCATAGATGAGGCTTTGGCAGGTCATTGTAAAAATATTGATGTAAAAATGAATAGTAATGGAACTATAACTGTTAAAGATGATGGAAGAGGTATTCCAATCGATATTCATAAAGGGGAAAAAAAATCTGCGGCAGAGGTAATTATGACTCAGCTACACGCGGGAGGTAAATTTGATCATGACTCTTATAAGGTTTCAGGAGGTTTACATGGTGTCGGAGTATCCGTAGTTAACGCTTTATCAGAAAAATTACAATTAGAAATTTATAGAGACGGTCAAAAATATTTTATAGAATTTATTAACGGTGATGCAAAAGCTCCACTTAAAAAAGTTGGTAAATCAAAAGAGATAGGAACACAAATTACATTTTTACCATCTAAGGATATTTTTTCATCAATAAAATTTAACCCGAATATACTTATAAAAAGAATGAGAGAACTAGCCTTTTTAAATAAAGGGATAAAAATCATTTTTACTGATCTAACTGGAAAAAAAGAAAAAAGTATAATTTTCAAGTTCGATGGTGGAGTTTTAGAGTTTGTTGAATTTTTAGATGAAAAAAGAGAAAAATTATCAAACAAAAATGGAAATGATTTATTTAAAAAACCAATTTATATTGAAGGAAAAAAAGATCAAATTGAAGTTGAATGTTCTTTAAAATGGAATGCTTCTTACACAGAAGATATTTTTCCTTATACTAACAATATTCACCAAAAAGATGGTGGAACACACCTTTTAGGTTTTAGAAGTGCTTTAACAAGAGTAATTAATAAGTATGCAAATGAAAATAATTTATTAAAAAAAAATAAACTCACTATTTCTGGAGATGATGTTAAAGAAGGGCTTACTTGTGTATTATCAACTAAAATTCCAGATCCTAAATTTTCATCTCAAACAAAAGATAAATTAGTTTCCTCAGAAGTAAGAATGATAGTTGAAAGTATAATAAATGAAAAATTATCTACATGGTTTGATCAAAATCCTTCTATAGCAAAAACAGTTTTAGCTAAAATAATTCAAGCCGCATTAGCAAGAGATGTTGCTAGAAAAGCTAGAGAAAATGTAAGAAGAAAGGGCGCTTTAGAATTAAGTGGTTTGCCTGGAAAACTTGCTGATTGCCAAATTGGTAAACAAGAAGGAACAGAATTATTTATTGTAGAGGGAGATTCTGCTGGTGGTTCTGCTAAACAAGGCAGAAACAGATCAAACCAAGCAGTTTTACCTTTAAGAGGGAAAATTCTTAACACATATGTTGATAGTATGCCTACAAAAAAAAATGGCAAAGGAAATTCAAATATTTCTGACCAAAGAACCAAAGCCCTATCTAAAATGATTTCATCAAATGAAATATTAACTCTTATCAATGCTCTTGGCCTAGATCCGAAAGTGCAAGAAATTGATCTTAAGGACTTGAGGTATGGAAAAATAATTATAATGACTGATGCTGATGTTGATGGATCTCATATCAGAGCTTTACTTTTAACTTTTTTTAACAATGAACCATTTAATAAATTGATTGAAAATGGACATGTATATCTAGCACAACCACCATTGTTTAAGATTAACAAAGGTTCAAAAGGCATTTACATTAAAGATGAAAAAGAGTTAGAACATTATATTGTCGCGAACAATAAAGAACTTAAAAAAATAAAGAAAGGTTCTAAAGATTTTCAAAAGTTAATAGAGATCGAAAAATCAAAAATGAGTATTCAAAGATTTAAAGGATTAGGAGAAATGAACCCAGAGGAATTGTGGAGCACTACGCTAAATCCAGAAACAAGAAATTTGCTTCAAGTTCAATATTCAAAAGATCTCAAAAAAGATCAAGTTTTAATACATACACTAATGGGTAATGATGTGGGTCTTAGAAAAGACTTTATTGTTTCTAATGCAATAAATGTTCAAAATTTAGATATTTAAAAAATGAAGTTTTTTGAAACTTCAAAACAGTTTACATTAAAAAAATCAACTTACATTAATTTAAGATGGATTGGTATAATTGGACAATTAATATCAATATATCTAGTTCATTTTTATTTTAATTTTAAATTCAATTTTATTGTTTCAAATATAATAATTTTAATAGGGATATTAAGTAATTTATATTTAATTTTAATATATAAAAAGACTCAACTATCAGACAGATCTGCATTTATTTATTTATTGATTGATATAATACAATTAAGTTGTCTTATTTATTTGACTGGAGGAATAAAAAATCCATTTATCATTTTTTTGATAATACCTAGTGTATTTGCATCTTCAAATTTAAGTTTTAGAACAAATTCTTTACTTGTTTTAATCACTACTATTTCAATATTATTTTTAACTTTTTATTCTAAAGAATTACCCGCTCCATTAGATTTCCATTTTCATGTAAGCAGTTATTACCTTTATGCAATTCCTCTATCATTAATAATAGCTTTACTTTTTTTAAATTATTTTGCAATTATTTTTGGTGTAGAGTCTAAATTAAGAAAAGATGCTCTAACCAAAATGGAAGAAATAATGGCAAAAGAACATGAAATGTTATCTCTCGGGGGTCAAGCTGCTGCTGCCGCACACTCTTTAGGGACACCATTATCAACAATAAAAATTATTACACAGGAACTTTCAAAGCAACTGAAGGATAACAAAGATTTCATGCAAGATATTGAATTATTATCTAGTCAAGTTGAGCGTTGTATTGAAATATTGAAAAGATTATCACTAAATCCAAATGAAGAAGATGATTTTATTGATGAAGATATGTCAATGAAAGATTATTTGAACGAGATTATCCTTTCATTTAAAGAAACAAGTAAAAATGAATTTACTTTTATTTTTGACCAAGATTTAAATTCAAAGAAAGTAACAAAATCAATAGAAATTGTATATGGCTTAAGAAATTTTATTGGCAATGCAAATAAATTTTGTAAAAGTAAAATTTTTATCAATTTAAAAAGTAATAATGATTCTACTATTGTTACTATTGAAGATGATGGAGATGGTTTCCCTAATGATATTTTATCAAAAATAGGCGAACCTTATTTGAGATCTATTAGATCTTCCAATAAAGAAAAAATGGGATTAGGTTTGGGATTATTCATAGGTAAGACATTACTTGAAAAAAACTTTGCTATAATAAATTGTCAGAATTCACAAACGAAAAGTGGTGCTGAGATTGAAATAAAATGGAAAAATAGTGATTTATTCAACCTTTAATGAAAATTTTTTTTATTATTAAATAGTTCACTTAACTCCGAAATCATTACATCTCCCAATTCATTAACATCAGTAATTTTTATTGCGCGACTATAATATCTTGATACATCGTGTCCAATACCTATAGCTAAGATTTCTGTCTCTGTTTTATCCTCGATAAATTTAACCATTTTTTTTAAATGTTTTTCTAAAAAATCACCTGAATTTACTGAAAGTGTTGAGTCATCTACTGGAGCTCCATCAGAAATTACCATTAAAATTTTTCTCTCTTCTTTTCTTTTTTTTAATCTGTTGAATGCCCATGATATAGCCTCTCCATCTATATTTTCTTTTAATAAACCTTCTTTCAACATTAATCCAAGATTGTTTTTACATTGTCGCCAATGAGTATCCGCTCCTTTATAAATTATATGTCTTAAATCATTTAATCTTCCTGGATTTTTGGGTTTACCCTCTTTATTCCAAAACTCTCTACTTTTACCACCTTTCCAATTTTTAGTTGTGAATCCTAGGATCTCAACTTTTACAGAACATCTTTCTAAAGTTCTTGATAGAATATCAGCACAAATAGCTGCAATAGTTATAGGTCGACCTCTCATTGATCCGGAATTGTCAATTAAAAGAGTAACAACTGTATCTTTAAAATCTAAATCTTTTTCTTTTTTAAATGATAATGAATTATATGGATCCATGATAATTCTTGGTAGCTTTGAGCTATCAAGCAATCCTTCTTCTAAATCAAATTCCCAAGCTCGATTTTGCTTTGCTAATAATTGTCTTTGTAGCTTGTTGGCAAGTTTTGTAATTATGTCCTGAAAACCAATTAATTGTTGATCCAAAGTTTTTCTTAATTTTGAAGCTTCATCAGAGTTTTCTAAATTTTCAGCTTTTGTTATTTCGTCAAATTGATTTGTAAAAATCTTATAATCTAAATGAATATCACCTATATTTTTTTTTTGGATAACTTGTTCATTACTTTGTTGGTCAGAGTCTGTATCAACTAGTTGTTCATCAAGTTTATACTCATCGATATCATAATCTGAATCCAAGCTTGCTTCGATTTCCTCCTCTTTATTTTGGTCTTTTTTATCATCACTATCATTTTGCTCATCATCATTAGATGGATTGTTTTGGCCATCATCTTGATTTTCTTCTTTTGTTTCCTCGTTATCTTCATTTTGGAATATGTCCATTTCTTGTAATATTTCTGAAAATTTTGAGGAATATTCATTCTGAGATTCTAAGTTTTCTTTTAGAAAATTAATATGTCTCTCAATAAATTGGTCAAAATCTTTTTCCCAATAGTTAAGCATACTATTAGTAAATTTGTTCAGTTTGATATTATGAAACTTTTTTAACATGTATAATTCAAATGCCTCGATTACAGGAACATCCTCTTTAGTTTTAAGCTGATCCTTTCTTTTTAAAGAAATTATTTGATCATAATTTTCTTTTAGATTTTTTCCTACTCCTTTCAACATTCTAGAACCTAATACTTCATATCTTATTTTTTCAGCAATAGAATAGAGTGAATCGTACGATGAATTATTTGGTAAATTTTTACTGTAAATTTCATTATTTGAAAATTT
>CABXBX010000027.1 GCA_902510495.1 uncultured Pelagibacteraceae bacterium | reverse complement strand
GCCTCTAATAATGGTTTAGAAGCATCACAGATTGTGTCTCCAACTTTTGTTTCTGAAAGAACTTTTATGCCCGTTGTTATAAATCCTATTTCACCTGAATTTAATTCATTGATATCAACTGGTTTTGGAGTGAAAACACCAACCTTTTCGACAACATATTCTTTGTTAGTTGACATCATTTTAATTTTCATATGCTTTGAGAGTTGACCATCTATTACTCTTACTAGAATCACTACTCCTAAGTATGTGTCATACCAGCTATCAACCAACAAACATTTAAGATCTGCTGACCTTTCTCCTTTCGGGGCTGGTAAAGTTGAAATTATTTGTTCCAATATATCCTCTACCCCTTCACCTGTTTTTCCTGAACAGGGGATTGCATTTTCAGTATCAATACCGATGACTTCCTCGATTTGTTTTTTTGTTTTATCTAAATCTGAAGCAGGTAAATCAACTTTATTTAAAACTGGTACAATTTCATGATTAGTATCTAGCGCTTGGTAAACATTTGCTAGAGTTTGGGCTTCTACTCCTTGTGTACTGTCTACAATTAGAATTGAACCTTCACACGCATATAGCGATCTACTTACCTCATAGCTAAAATCAACATGTCCGGGAGTATCTATGATATTTAAAATATAATTTTTTCCATCTTTAGCTTTATAATTGAGTTTAACTGTTTGGGCTTTAATTGTTATTCCTCTTTCCCTTTCTATATCCATAGAATCCAAAACTTGGGCTTTCATTTCTCTTTCGGTAAGACCACCGCAACTATGAATTATTCTATCAGCTATAGTTGATTTACCATGATCAATGTGGGCAATAATTGCGAAATTTCTTATATTATCAATAGTGCTCATTTTAATTTCTAGGATCGAATTTTAGCACCAGTTTTGTTTTCTACTGTTTCTATAATCAAATTATTAATTTTTTCTAAATCATTATCATTTAAAGTTTTTTCAGGTGACTGAATAGTCACACTAATTGCTATCGACTTTTGATTAGTAGGTATATTTTCGCCTTCATAGACATCAAAGACTTTTACATTGCTAATTAATTTTTGATCAACGCTAGAAATAACATTTATCAAATCTTGCACCTTTACATCTCTATTAACTACAAATGCAAAATCTCTCTCTGATTTTTGGAAATCTGAAGTAGTAAATTTTGACTTCTGATCATTCAATGATTTTTTGTGAAGGTTTAAGTGTTCAAGAAAAATTTCAAAACCAATTAAAGCATCTGTTTTTATATCTATTTTTTTTGAAATATTAGGATGAATTTCACCAAAATATGCTGCGACTTGTTCTTTGTCTTTGTTTAAAAAAATTCTACCAGACTTACCAGGATGATAATAATTTGGTGTTTTGTCATCTATAAAAAATTCATCAGAATCATAACCTGCTTCGATAAAAGTTTGCACAACATCTTTTTTAACATCAAATACATCTACATTTCTATCCTTTTCAATCCAAGATAGTCTAGATTTTTTACCTGCTGATAAACCACACACAACTGTTGTTTGTTCGCCTGGACTAGATCCGGTAAAAACAGGGCCTATCTCAAATATTGATAAATCTTTAAAACCTCTATCTAAATTTTTACTCATATACATAATAAGATTTGAAAATATTGAGTTTCTCAAAACTCCTAAATCAGAACTTATAGGATTTATAATTTTAATCTCTTTTTCATTTTGTTTAAAATGATCATTATAATTTGAGTCTGTAAAAGACCAAGTTATTGCCTCTAAATAACCTTTTGAAGCAATAGCTCTTTGTAAAAAATGAAACAATCTTTGTGTTTGATTCAAAGTAGATTTGGTTCTTTCTTTAATTGGGGATATAATCTTTATTTTATCAAAACCACTTATCCTTACTAATTCTTCAACAATATCTATTTCTTGTGATATATCAGGTCTCCAGGACGGAACTGTTAACTTCAAATATTTTTTTTCTTTTTTACATTTAAAACCAAGATCTTCTAAAATTTTTATCATTTCTTTAGTAGAAATTTTGAAACCAGATACCTTTTTAAATAAATTGGTATCAAATTTAACAATTTTATTTTTATAAGTTCCAATTTTTTGAATATCGATTTTACTAATTTCACCACCACAAATTTCTTTAATTAATAATGCTGCTTTATTTAAACCTGCTTCGATAGATAGCGGGTCAATACCTCTTTCAAATCTAAACTTTGCATCAGTATCGAGATTTAATTTTTTTGCTGTATTTCTTATTGATCTTGGTTCAAAATAAGCTGACTCTAATAATATATTTTTAGTATCTAATTCTGTTCCTGATCTTGTTCCTCCAATGATCCCACCTAACCCTAAAACTCCTTTTCGATCACTTATCACACACATGCCCTTTTCTAATTTATAATTTTTATTATCTAGGGCAGTAAATTCTTCTTCAGAATTTGCATTTCGAACAATTATACCTTTTTCAATCTTATCAGCATCATAAGCATGTAACGGACGATTTATATCAAGCATAACATAATTTGTAACATCAACTATCGCTGAGATTGGTTTTTGACCAACTGAAATTAATTTATCTTTAAGCCATTGGGGGCTTTCTGTATTTTTTACATTTGTAATTAAACAGCTTCCAAAAGCAGAACATCCTTGGTCTTTTTCTCTGTTAATTTTGACTTTCAAAGTTTGTTTTGTTTTCGATTTAATTTTTTTTTCTTTTAATTCTGATAATTTTCCAAAACCTGATGCAGCAAGATCTCTAGCTATTCCTCTAACACCAAGACAGTCTGGTCTGTTTGGTGTTATTGATAAATCAATAAGATTAGATTTTGATTTTGAAAAAAAACTCTTACCAATACTTTTTTCATATTTTGTTGATAGTTCAGTAATCCCATCACTTTCATCGGACAAATTTAATTCAAATTCCGAACAAAGCATTCCATAAGAAGTTACTCCTCTTATTTTAGTTATTATTAATTTTGTTTTAGTTTGAGGAATAGTTGCCCCTGGAGGTGCATATATAGTAAGTAGCCCCTCTTTTGCATTTGCAGCCCCACATACAACTTTTTTAAACTCTTTCTCCCCAATATTTACATCACAAACTTTAAGTCGATCTGCATTAGGGTGTTTTTCGGTTTTAATGATTTTTGCTACTTTAAATAATTCATTATCAGCAGACAGACTTTCCACACTTTCTACTTCTAATCCTACATTTGTAAGTTGTTCTAAAAGATGTTTTTCTTTTAAATTAGTCTTTAAATGATCTTGAAGCCAGTCAAATGTAATTTTCATCTACTTAGACCTCTATAGTTTGTAGGTACATCCAAAGGATCAAATCCGAAATGATTTAGCCATCTATAATCACAATCAAAAAAAGCTCTTAGGTCATTGATCCCATATTTTAACATTGCCAGTCTATCAATTCCGATACCAAATGCGTATCCTTGAAACTTTGTAGGATCAACTTTGACATTTTTTAAAACATTCGGATGAACCATTCCACATCCTAAAATTTCAAGCCATTGATTACCTTCTCCTATTATTATTTTTCCATCTTTCATTTCATATCCTATATCAACTTCGGCTGACGGTTCAGTAAAGGGAAAATGGCTAGGTCTAAATCTCATTTTGATTTTATCTACTTCAAAAAACTCTTTGATAAAATAATTCAAACATCCTTTTAAATGACCCATATTTATATTTTTATCAATATGAAGACCTTCGACTTGATGAAACATAGGAGCATGGGTTTGATCACTATCAGATCTATAAGTTCTTCCTGGTGCAATTATCTTAAAGGGTGGCTTATCCTTCTGCATAGTTCTAATTTGAACTGGAGAAGTATGAGTACGTAATAGTTTTTGTTTTTTTTCATCCAAATAGAAAGTGTCATGCATATCTCTTGCTGGATGGTTGTCAGGAGTATTTAGTGCAGTAAAATTATTATATTCATTTTCGACATCAGGACCTTCCTCTACGCTAAAACCTATTTCAGAAAATATAGAAGATATTTCATCAATTGCTTGTGAAACTGGATGAATTTTTCCTCTAACAAAAGGTCTTGCTGGTAGAGTTATATCAATTTTTTCTTTTTCTAATTTTTTATTTATTTCTGTATTTTCAACTTCATTTATTTTTGAATAGATTAAACCTTGAAGTTCATCTTTAATAACATTTAAATCTGACGCAAATTTTTTTCTTTCAGACTCAACTATTGTTCCAATTTTTTTAAATTGAGATGAAACCAATCCATTTTTACCAAATAGATCTGATTTTATTTGATTTATCTCTGAGAGATCTAATTTACCCTCTAGTTTTGAGATAAATTCATCTCTTATTTTTTTTAGATCAGACATCTTTACAGATTATTTCTTCAGAAAAATAAAACAATAGTGAAGATTAATTTAAAGCAGATTGTGCTTTTTGAACTATAGTTTTAAAGGCTTCTGGACTATCGTACGCTATCTCAGCTAGAATTTTTCTATCAATTTTAATTCCACACTTATTTAATCCATTAATAAACCTAGAATACGTCATTCCTTCAGCTCTAACACCTGCATTAATTCTTTGTATCCAAAGAGATTTGAAGTCCCTTTTTTTATTTCTACGATCTCTGTAGGCATATTGCATAGCTTTTTCCATAGCTTGCTTTGCAACTCGAATGGTATTTTTTCTTCTGCCCCATTGACCTTTGACAGCTTTTAAAACTTTTTTGTGTTTAGCTTTGCTTGTGACACCTCTTTTTACTCTTGCCATATTAACCTCTTAAACTGTACGGCATGTACGATTTAACAATTTTTCCATCTTGTTTTGACATCGCAGTAGTGCCTCTTAATTTTCTAATTTGAGAATTTGTTCTTTTAATCATACCATGTCTCTTTCCAGCTTGGGCCATCATGACTTTCCCTCTAGCTGATATCTTGAAACGTTTTTTTGCAGAGCTTTTTGTTTTTAATTTTGGCATAATTGAGCGAGGTTATACAAAGATTGTTGAAAATTTACAACCTATATTAAAGCCTATAAAGGTTGAATTACCATTATCATTTGTTTTCCATCAAATTTTGGATGTAATTCTACCTTACCAATATCTTTCATATCTTCTTTAATTTTGGCCATAAGCTCATTACCTAAATGAGAATGTTGAAGTTCTCTTCCCTTGAATCTTATAGTGAATTTTACTTTATCACCTTTAGCAATAAATTTTTTTGCATTTTTAACTTTAAATTCATAATCATGTGTTTCAGTCACTGGCCTCATCTTAATTTCTTTTAATGCTATAATTTTTTGTTTCTTTTTTGCAAGATTTGCTTTTTTTTGAGCATCATATTTATATTTTCCCATATCCATAATTTTACAAACTGGAGGATTCGCATTTGGAGCAATCTCTATTAAATCTAGACCTTGGTTTTTTGCCTTCGATATAGCTTCATTAGTATTTATAATACCTAAATTTTCTCCATCACTTGCTATTACCTGAACTTCTGGAGATGAAATTCTATTATTGGACCTTGGACCTCGATCTTTTGTT
>CABXBX010000026.1 GCA_902510495.1 uncultured Pelagibacteraceae bacterium | reverse complement strand
ATGAAGCCCCACCAAAATGAACCTAGTGATGTTAAAATCAAACCTTTATTAAAGTTATCGTTCATAGATTTATAAATGAATTAAATATTAAGATTAAATAGACTATTTTATAGTTGAATTAAATATTATTAATTATAAAAGCTTCTAAACGGAGAGATGGCTGAGCGGTTGAAAGCACCGGTCTTGAAAACCGGCAAAGGGGCAACTCTTTCCTGGGTTCGAATCCCAGTCTCTCCGCCATTAAAAATATCTTCAAAATTTAAAATTTTTGAATAATGAATTTATTTTATTATTCTTAAATTTAATATCTGTATTTAAACCATTATAGAAATTATATAAATTATTGTCGTCAATTTCTAATAATTCAATTAATTGTATTAAATCTTCTTCTTCTAATTGATTAATATGTTTTTTAGTAAAAGCTCCAAGTAGTTTATCCATTTCTTTTGTGCCGCGATAATTTGATCGATAAATAATCTTTTTTTTTAATTGATCTATGTTGAGGGACATTATTAGAATATATTATTAGTTTATGGATATTAAAAGTAATTATATAGATTTATTATCTGACCTAAGTAAAATTAAGGGTGTTGGTAAAAAAACATCTGATTTGTTAAAAAAGAAAAAAATAAATACTATTTTTGATCTTTTATGGAAATTACCTAAATCTTATACAGATAGGAGTAAATCTACAAAAATTAAAGATTTAAAGATTGAAGAAAATCAAACAATCACAATAATTCCAAAAAAATATCAATTTCCAAGAATCCGTAATTTACCTAATAGAGTTTTGTGTGAAGATGAAACTGGTAAAATAGAATGCGTTTTTTTTAACAGTTACGAAGGCTATATAAAGAAAATTTTACCTATAGGAAAGGAAATAACAATAAGTGGTAAAATAAAATTTTTTAAGAATAAATATCAATTAACAAATCCAAAACATGTTTCTGAAAATGCCTCTTTAATTAAACAGAAACATAACAGTTATTCTTTAACTGAGGGTTTAAGTGAAAAATTATACAATAAAATAATTAAAGAAGTTCTTAGTAAATTACCAAACTTTAAAGAATGGCATTCAAACGAGATAATGAAAAACTTTAATAACATTAGCTGGAATAATTCTATCAAAGAATTGCACAAACCAGAAAATATAGGGAAATTTCAAGAAAAATTTTATCAACGACTTGCTTATGATGAGATTTTTTCAACCTTTTTGGTAAATTCTGAAATTAGAAAAAAGATTAAAAAAATTAAAAAAACCCAAAAAATAATAAATTTAAATAAACAAAATCAAATAATTTCCAAATTAGATTTTACACTTACCAACGATCAAAATAAAACTCTTGAAGAAATAAATAAAGATTTAGGTTCTTCAAACAAAATGTTTAGACTTTTGCAGGGTGATGTTGGTAGTGGAAAAACAATTGTTTCTTTATTGTCTGCTTTCAATACAGTTAATTCTGGATTTCAAGTTGCCCTGATGGCTCCAACTGAAATATTAGCCAGACAACATTATCTATTAGCTAAAAAATTATTTCATAAAGATCTTAGAATAGAATTAATTTCTGGTAAATCTTCTTATAAAGATAAAAAAGATTTTTTAAGTAATTTATCAAAACATAAGATAGATATTATATTTGGCACTCATGCTATTTTTCAAAAAAAGGTTGAATTTAAAAAACTTGGTTTAATAATTATTGATGAACAACATAAATTTGGGGTAAACCAAAGAAAAAAATTGTCTGATAAAGGTGGAAAGAATTGTGACATATTATTAATGACAGCAACCCCTATCCCTAGAACACTAACAATGACTATATATGGCGATATGGATCTATCAATTATACATGAAAAACCTAAAATGCGAAAACCTGTTAAAACCTATAGTAAACTTGAAAATAAAATTGAAGAAGTAATAAAATTCATCAAAAAAGAAATTGATCTTGGAAATCAGATATTTTGGGTTTGCCCATTAATTGATGAGTCAAAAAAAATTGACCATGAATCTGCTGTTAAAAAATATGATTTTTTAACTAAGATATTTCCAAATAAAGTATCGTTACTTCATGGTAAAACTTCGATTGAGGAAAAAGAGATTATTTTAAATAATTTTCTAAGTAAAAAATTTGATATATTGGTTTCAACAACTATTATTGAAGTTGGTATCGATTTTCCAAATGCAAATGTAATAATAATAGAAAATGCAAATAAATTTGGATTATCTCAATTACACCAATTAAGAGGAAGAGTTGGAAGAGGTTTTAAACAGTCTTCTTGTATATTAATGTTTAAATCTAATTTAAGTGAAAATGCGAGAAAAAGAATTAATATTCTAAAAGATTCAAACGATGGCTTTAAAATATCTGAAGAAGATATGAAATTAAGAGGATTTGGTGATATTTTAGGATTCAAGCAAAGTGGTGTTAAAAATTTTAAATTAGCAGATCCAATACATAACCATAACCTATTTTTATTAGCTGAAAAAGAAATTAAGCGGATTGAAAATACAAACCAAGATATTAGTAAATTCAAACCACTAATAAAGTTATATGATCGTGCTGATATAATTAATGATATTGCCTAATTATTTCCAGATGATGTTCCAGCTGAAACAATAAATTTAGAAGCTTCCTCAAAAGTCATATCTAGATAAATAACTTCGTCTATGGGAAACATTAACAAGAAACCACTTGTTGGATTCGGTGTTGTTGGAACAAAGATATTTATTAATTTTTGATTAGTTTTTTTTGCCATTTCACCTCTATTCTCTTTAGTAGCAAAACCAACTGCCCAAACTCCTTTTCTAGGATACTCTATGAGAACGACACTTTTTTTATCATTCTCTTTGTTTGAAAATGTTTCAGTCATTTGAACTATTGCAGAATAAATAGTTCTTAAAAATGGTATCCTTTTAAATAAATCATCAATTAATTTGAGAATTCTTTTTCCTAAAAAAGATAAAGATAATCCACCAACTATAGTTATAAATATAATTGATATTAAAATTTCAATCCCAGGAATTTCATAAGGTAAATAGTTATTAGGGTTTATGTTTTGAGGTAGAATTTTAGACGAAATACCTATTAATATTTTACTTAAATATAAAGTAAAACCAATTGGTATCAACACAACTACACCTGTAATGAAATAGTTTCTAAGTATTAATGTTAAAGACCTCTTTTTTTTCATTTTATTCATATTTTAAGCATAACTTGAGTAAACTACAAAAGAAATTGCAATTAAAAATAGGATTAATAATATCTTATTATTAAGATTCATAATAAAATATAATATCAATGTTATTTAAAAATGAATAGAAGAAAATTCTTAACATATGTTGGTTGTGGCTGTTGTGGTTTTGTCCTTAATTCTTGTTCTACAGCGCCTATTACAGATCGAAAACAATTAACGATTGTTTCTGAGGCAAAACTTAACGCTCAAGCAGCTAAAATTTTTGAAAAAGTTAAAGAAAAAGAAAAAATGAGTACTGACCTAAAATCACTTAATGAAATAAAAGAAATTGGCAAAAAGATGCAATATTCTATTGGTGAATATTTCTATAGATCAAAATTAGATGATCCAACTGTAAATTTTGATTGGGAATACATTTTAATTGAAAATAAAAAAGTTAGAAATGCCTGGTGTATGCCAGGAGGTAAGATTGCTGTCTACACTGGAATGTTAGAAGTTACAAAAAACACAAATGGTTTAGCAGCTGTTATGGGGCATGAAATTGCTCATGCTGTGGCTAAACATTCAATTGAAAGAGCAAGTCGTAGCGTTTTGTTGAATTCTGGAACGCAACTTATTGATATTTTTAGCGGTGGAAAGCTCTCTAAAATTAATAGAACTACTGGTATGAACACTGTTGGATTACTCCAACAACTTGGTATAATGTTTCCTTTTAATCGAAAACAAGAGAGTGAAGCTGACTACCTTGGGTTAATTTTTTCATCTTTATCAGGATATGATATTAGAGAAACAACAAAAATTTGGGAAAGAATGCAAGAGTATAATAAAGGAAAAAGACAATCAGAATTTACAAGCACTCATCCGTCACCTGAAAACAGAATTAAAAAAATCAATGAATGGACTAATAATATTATTTTAGACTATCCGCCTATTGAAAAAATTTAAATTTTATGGTGAGCCATATTGGTTTCGAACCAACGAACCATTCCTTAATAAATATATTCGACACGCCTTTTATTTAGTTGATTTTTTTTGGGGAGGGATATAAACTGATCATATGAAAAAATTATCATTATACTTTTTAGCGATATTTTTTATTACTTCATCAGCATATTCTATGTCTTGCACTTTCCAAATGCCAAATGGAATAAAAACCTATACTTTTTCATATCAAGATGACTCGGTATACATAAATGGTATGCCATATAAAGTTGGAGAAACTCTTGGTCCTGATGCTTCAAACACTACAGTTAAAACATCTAAAATTGGCAGAAATATTTACGAAGTAGACGTTAGTATCACCTTAAACGGTCAACCATATCTTACTACGAAATTTCAACCAGACTTTGGTAATAATACTGCAAAGACGATTATTGAAATGGTAACTATGCAGCCAATGATGTATGAAACAAATTGTGGATAAAAAATAATCTATTCATTTTTGAGAGGTCTACACCACCTAAATAAACATTGTAAATGCTTATTATGGTGAGCCGTGTTGGACTCGAACCAACGACCCATTCCTTAAAAGGGAATTGCTCTACCAACTGAGCTAACGGCCCACAATTCTTAAGAAGTTAATGTGTATACATAATTTTTTTAATAATTCAAATAACAATTTATGAGACAAAAAGTTTCAAATCTACAACTTATCAATGTATTTATCATGAAATTTATCGAATGTACCACGTTCAATATTTTCTCTAATAGAACTCATTAATTCCTGATAAAAATTGATATTATTAAGTGTCAGAAGCATTGATCCTAAAATTTCATTAGTATTAAATAAATGATTTAAATAATTTTTTGAATATTTATTTAAGTTTAAATTTTTACAATTTTCATCAAGTGGAGAATTATCATTTTGATATTTGCTATTTTTGATATTAACTCTTCCCTTCCAAGTAAATGCTAATCCAGTTCTTCCTGATCTAGTGGGCATCACACAGTCAAACATGTCTATTCCTCTTTTTACAGCACCTAAAATATCTGATGGTGTGCCTACACCCATTAGGTAATGAGGTTTTTTGCCTGGCATTTCATCTTTAATATCATCTAAAACTCTAAACATTTGTTTTTGACTTTCTCCAACAGCTAAACCACCTATGGCATACCCGTCAAAGTCTAATTTGATCAATTTATTTAATGACTCTGATCTCAAGTCTTTAAATAAACCTCCCTGTACAATTCCAAAAATAGCTTTATGTGGATTTTTTCCAAATGCTATCTTTGATCTTTCAGCCCAATATAATGATAATTCCATCGATTTTTTTATCACTTTGTAATCATCAGTTTTTTTTGGACATTCATCCATGATCATTACAATATCAGAGTTAAGACCAAGTTGAATTCTTATGCTTTCTTCAGGGCTTAGATAGAATTTTTTTCCATCAACATGGGAATTAAAAATAGCTCCTTTTTCTCGATCTATTTTATTCAATTTAGATAAAGACATAACTTGAAAACCACCAGAGTCAGTAAGAATTGGTAAGTCACAATTCATAAAATCATGTAACCCTCCAGAATTTTTAATTCTATCAACACCAGGTCTGATCATTAAATGATATGTATTAGCTAAAATAATTTCTGCACCAGTTTTTTTAACATCATTAATTGTACATGCTTTAATTGTAGCTTGGGTCCCAACAGGCATAAACACAGGTGTTTGAATATTTCCCCTATGAGTTTCTATTAAACCACGTCTAGCATATTTATCTTTATTTAATAATTTAAAGGCAAAATCTTTCAATGCCATTAATCTTATTGAGATTTAAAACTAATTATTTTATCTGGATCTGAGACTGCTCCATTATTATTTTCATCACCTCGTTTGATACTATCAACGAATTCCATTCCTTCTATTACTTTACCAAATACTGTGTATTGATTGTCTAGAAATGGTGAGGCTTTAAAACAAATAAAAAACTGACTGTTTGCACTATTAGGATCAGATGATCTAGCCATAGATAATGTACCTCTTTCATGAGGGAGTTTATTAAATTCCTGAGTTAAATTTGGTAAATCAGAACCACCCATACCAGCCATATTTAAATTAAAATCTTTAGACGAGGTGTTTCCAAATTTAACATCACCAGTTTGAGCCATAAAACCATCA
>CABXBX010000025.1 GCA_902510495.1 uncultured Pelagibacteraceae bacterium | reverse complement strand
CTATACCTGTTATTAAAATTTTATATTTGTTTGCCATTTTAAAAAAACTTATTTTTTGATAATCAGAATTTAGGTCTATACCATGATTTCTTTAATAAAACAGAATTAAAGATACCCAAAACTCTATATTTATAAACGTCACTTTTAAATTTTTTGAGGATAAGTAGATAAATAATAAATTTTATAATTGAAGATAATAATTTTGGTAAAATTTTTATTATTCCAGACATATAGCCATAATGTTTTTTATGATAATAGAATGATGACCACATCCAATGCCAGTTTCTTGAAAGTTCCATCGGTTCATTTATTTTTTGATTATGTGATGATCCTCCCAAATGATTAACCTCAATAGAGGGGTCAATAAATATTTTTATATTGTTATTTTGAAGCCTTTTACAAAGATCAATTTCTTCAAAATAAAAGAAAAAATTTTCATCAAAAAAACCAACATTTTTAAAAATTTTCATATTTAAAAACATCGCAAAACCTTTAACATTTTGAACTTCCTTGATATTCTTATCTGTATCTATGTTAAAATTGTTATATTTTTCATTTTTTGAGACTGGTGCCATTATTCCAAAGTTTTCAACTTTGTTTATAGATAAAAAAAATTTATCTATTGCATCATTTTTTAATGTTACATCTGGATTAATTATCAAAGCATAGTTGGTCTCTACCATTGATAAACCTAAATTATTTCCAGCCCCATAACCTAAATTCTCTTCAGATAAAATACAGTTAACATTACTATATCTAGACTGAATTTCTTTTTTTAATAATTTATCATTTGAATTCTCAATTATTATAATTTTGATATCTTTGTTTATTGAATTGATGCAATCAAATATTTTTTCTCCACTATAAAATGAGGTAATAATTACAGTAATATCTTGTCTTATCATATCAACCTAAAACATGTGGTAGCGGGAAGTGGGATCGAACCACTGACCTCGGGCTTATGAGTCCCGCGCCTTCACCTTTCTCTACGTTTTTATACCACAAAACGTTAAGAAAATAATTAAAATCCTAACGCAGTGAGTCATATGTGTGTCAAGGAATTTTCAATTTTAGTGTGTCAAAATATTTGATAACGTTTAGATATGAAAAAAATTTTTGAGAATTTAATTGGTATTATTTCAATTCCAATTATGCTTACAAATGCTTTTGGTGGAATTATTGCATTTATTTGGTTAATTATCGAAGCTGAGTGGGATTTATTAATTTTTGGTTTAGCGGGATTATTTGGTAGTGCTTTTGTATTAGGTTTTGCATTTTTACCCTCGGCGGCAATTTCTGGTATTGGAGTTATACTTTATGAAAAAAAAATTAAACTCTTAGCATATCCATTATTTTTAGTTTCAGCATTTTACAATATAGCTATTTTAGTTATTTGGACGTTTTTAGTTTATAGTTATGCTTTAGGAAAAGCAGACACTTCTACACCAGTTATAGCTGTAACATTATGGGCTTATGGTGTAACCGTTGGACCAATTCAATTTATGGCATCAAAAGAATCAGCTGACAATATAGGATCTTTGATACTTACTTTTTTTTTATCTTTAGGTTGTTTGTGTTTAACTTTATTCATGGGGTTTGGATATGAGGCTTATGGTATTATAGGCTATCTTTCATCCATGATCATTTGCCTAATAATTATGTTATTTTTTCTTTTAGAGAATAATAAAATTAATAAATAATAAATAATTTCCCGAGTAGCCAAAATTTCATTTCTGAGTGTGTCATATGTGTGTCAAGAATTGACTATACGTTCTAGAATGGTAGCGGGAAGTGGGATCGAACCACTGACCTCGGGCTTATGAGTCCCGCGCTCTAACCAACTGAGCTACCCCGCCATTAAATTCGTATTGATATATATTACTTTTATTTTTTTGTGCAATCAACATTTTACAGTAATATATTGATTATATTAAAAAATTAGATTTATATTTTTTAAAATTATGAATTTAGATCTAGCAAAAAAACTTATATCTGAAAAGAAATACGCCGATTCCTTAAAAATTGTCGATAATTTAATTAGATTAAATGAAAAAAACTTTGAATTATTAAACTTAAAAGCTTTTATATATTTTAACTTACAAGAATTTCAAAAATCTGTTCAGGTTTATTCTGAAGCTTTAGATTTCAAAAAAGATGCATTTAGTGCACTTTTTTTTAGATCCATATCATATATGGAATTAGCAAATTATGAGTTGGCATTAACAGATATGAAATTAGCAGATAAAGTAAAACCTAATACTCCTGAAGTTTTTTATAATATTGGTTGGATTTATACAAATTTAGGTAAAAATCATGAGTCAATAAATTATCTTACAAAGGCATTAGCACTTAATGAAAATTATACTGCAGCAAAAGAAAATTTAATAACAAGACTAGCTCAAACTGAAAGTGTTAATCATGAAAATTCTTTATTAATTAAAACTCATAAGGAAATAAATAAATTTTCTTTTAGTTACAACGAAATAGATAAAATAAATGAGAAAAATATAAAAGATTTATTTACAAAATCTAACGAGCTAGTAATTAGAAATCTACCAAAAATTGAATTTTCTGAAACCCAACTTTTTAGAAGAAGTGATTATGATTTAAGTTGTGAAAGACATTTTAAATTATTTAATAATCATAAAGTGATTCCTAAGTATTGTTTTTCGTGTTTTAAAGTTCAGGTAGATCTTAAAGATGTGCTAGATTTAATAAAATTACACATTTTGTTTGATAACTTTAATCTTGCAAAAAGGAATATTAGAAAATGCATGATAGAATTAAGGCCTGAAATTAGTGGAAATTACAAAGGCTATATCTATTGTGACTCTCTAGATGAGGCAAGAGATATTCAATCAAAATTGAATAAACTATTAAGAGTTAATATAAATGAAAATATAACTTCTAGTGTCAAAAGAGGATGTTCAGAGTTTAGTATTGAATATCCAAAGTATAAAAATCTAGATACTGATGTTATGATTTATAATGAAGAGTGGATTAATTTTGAAAAATTAATAGATCAAAAACATCCTAATTTAACATTTTATAATAAAAAACAATTACCAATAAAAGGTATTTCTTTAAGTGATATGCTAATAATGAGAAATTGGCTCTATTTTGCCAAGATGATCGGTGATGAAAGCTATAAAAGAATATCAAATTATGATTTTTCAAACAAATTCTTATCTGATAAAATTGAACAAAGAAACTATAAACCGACTAATCTAGAATATTAAAAAATTTATTAAATTTTCTTAAAAGATTATTAAACCAAATAAAATTAAACCTGTAGATGCTGCAGCTGAAAAGTATAATTTTTTTCTACTTTCATTTTTTTTATTTAATTCAATTCTGTTTAAAAGAACATTGATATCACTGCTTTTTGTTTGCGGTTTTACTGAATCTTCTTCAAGATATTTTGCAACTAGTTTTTCTTTAATATTTAATCCCGCGTTTTTCATAATTCAATTAAAGCACGAATTCCTATCTTTTGCAAATTTCTCAAAGAGAAAGGTAAACTCCTAAAATTCCTAAACCTAAAATTAGAGAAGAAAGAATAGTGACATTTTTTTTAAACTCCTTGCTCTCAGTTTCTTGAAGTTTTGATTTAAGAACGTTTATATCTACTCTTCCAGATGTAATTTTGTTTGGTTTTAAAGGCTTTTCAGTAATAGCAATATCATTTGGGGTCTCGATATTATTATTAGTATCTGTAAAGCCTTTAGAACTCATGATCTAAACTAATCATAGCTTTTAAGATCTATCAATTCACTTAAAGTTCAATCTGGGTCACTATTTGGTTGACACATGTTCATTTTGGGTTTCATATCTCCTTTTTACAATTATGAGTTTAAGACAAGTAGATTTTTCAAAAGTTCTCAATGATGATCAGGTTTATGATCATATGATGAATAGCTATGATCAATTAGGAAGAGATTGGATTGTTCATCAATGGAGTTGGATGAATAATGTTTATCAAGCTTTTAAAGATCATTATAAATATTTGATTGTTATTTCTTTAGTTGAAAAAACTTTACAATTTTATGATCAAATGAATATTCAATACTCTTTTGATCAATTTTATTCAAAATCAAATCTTTATATAGAAAAGTTTAGTATTACAGAATTATGTGAAAAACTTCAGCTACCTAAAGAAACTGTTAGACGAAAAGTTTTAGAACTTGAAAAATTAGGTGTTTTAAAAAGAATAAAAAAACAAATAATAATAGATCGTACTGTCTTCTCTCAAGTGAAACCTGAAAGGCAACTAAGATTAACATCTAAATATGTTTATTTAATTTCTGAAATTTTAAATAAAGATGGAATTTATCCAAAAAAACTTGATACAAAATTTATTGAAAATACAATTAAAAGAAACTTTAGTTTGTGTTGGAGATGGTTTTACAGAATGCAAATTCCTATGATCATTGGTTACCATGAAGTATTTGAGGATGTTGCAACATTTCATGTTTGGGGAACTGTGGCTATGAACCAAGCTTTTAATTATAAAAAAAGTATGGATGAATCAAACATACACTCATTAACTCCGGACTACATGACATTTAATAAAGGTATTGTTACCGACCAAGATAATGAAAATACAACTGGTGTAAGTGCGATGTCTTTATCTGATATGACAGATATTCCAAGAGCAACGGTGATTAGAAAATGTAAATATTTAGTAGATCAAGGATATTTAAAACCGAATGAAAAAAAACAATATGTAATGACTGGAATGAATATTGATAAAATTCTTCCTTATCAGAAAAGAGTTTTTAAAAACAAGGCCAAATTTTTAAGAAAAATACTTAATCTTCTAACTATTTCCTAAACTTATATCTTTTAGTAATATTTTATATATACTTTTAAGACAGAGTATTTATGGGGATAGTAACAACAATAGCACCAATAGCTTTAGCTTTATTAATGCTAGGACTTGGTGCGTCTTTAACTTTCCAAGATTTTTTAAGAGTTTTTAAAAATCCTAAAGATTTCTTTATAGGTTTTTTTTGTCAGCTAATAATTTTACCTTTAGTTGGTTATTCTCTTATCATAATTTTAAAAGTACCAATTGAATTAGCATTGGGTGTTATGTTAATTGCAGCTGCTCCTGGTGGAGTAACTTCAAATGTTTTAACAAAATTTGCGGATGGGGATGTTGCTTTATCAATTTCACTAACAGCTTTCATGAGTTTAGTAAGCATCATTACTGTTCCATTTATCGTTTTTCAATCTATTGATTTACTAAATATAGATTATGTTGAAAAAGAAGTATCGATAATAGGAATTTCTTTAAAAATGTTTTTTGTTGTGACTGTGCCAGTTATTATGGGAATGTTAATTAGAAGGTTTGCTGGTGAATTTATAAATCGAAATGTTAAAAATATTCAAAGAGGCTCGATACTTTTATTTCTAATTATTTTTATAGCCATCTACATAGAGGAATGGGATAGTATCGTTATGTTTTTGACGACCGCTGGAACGGTTGCTTTTGCTCTAAATATTTCAATGATGATAATTGGTTATTATGTTGCTAAGTTTTTAGCTTCAGGTGTTGCTCAACGTAGATGTATATCTTTGGAATGTGGTTTACAAAACGGAACGTTAGCTGTTTTTGTTGGAACTCAATTGTTTGATGATATGGTTTATATGGTGCCTACTGCAGCTTATGCTCTTATCATGATGATGACTTCTGTTATTTTTGTTCTTATCCTAAGAAAAAAAACTTAATTAAAGATTTTTAAAATCTGTCCGTTTTAGGGGCCCTAATTGGATTGAGATAGGATATTTTTGTTTTTCCACTTCAATAAATAAATTTTTGGATTGAAGTTCCTCATTAGATAAATCATTTTCAATATAGCCAAAAACTAAATTTTTTTTGAAATTAAATGAGTAGTTTCCTGAAGTTGATCTTCCTATAATTTTATTATCAATATAAATAGGCTCATCATGAAGCAACAAAGGTTTACCTGGTTCACTTTCTTTTAATGTAAACATTGCAAATCTACTTTTTATCTTTTCTTGTTTAATTTTTTCTAATGCTTTTTTACCTACAAAATTTACATCTTTTTTATTGCTAATAGTAAAAGCTAAATCTGCTTGATATTGGTTTTCCTCAGGTGAAATATCATGTCCCCAATGTAGGAACCCACTTTCCATTCGCATTATATCCATTGCATGCATTCCACAATTTGAAAGATTAAACTCTTTACCTTTATTAATGATTAATTCGTAGATTTTTTTAGCATCTTTAAATTCTACATATAATTCGTAACCTAATTCACCTACATAGGATAATCTTTGTATCCATATCTTTACTCCTTCAATTGTGATATATTTTGCTGTTCCAAATTTAAATTTATCATTATCTAAATTGTCCTTAGATAATATTTTCATCAAATCTCTGCTCTTTGGACCAAATAATCCAAACACACATAAGTCATCTGTAATATCTTGAAGTTCAACTTCTTTAGCTAGATGTTTTCTAATATGAAATTTATCTCTCTCCCTTGTTGCAGCAGAGCTAATTATTCTAAAATGATTATTTTCAACACAAACAACTGTCAGATCTGTTTCAATTCCTCCATCAGAATTAAGCATATGAGTATAAACACATTTTCCTGGTTCATTTTTGATGTTTGCGGTACAAATTTTTTGTAGTTCTTGATGAGCTAAATCTGACTTTATTTCAAACTTTGAAAAGGGTGTTAGATCAAATAAACCAACGTTTTTAATGGTATTATTGGTTTCGTATTCCGCTGAAGGATACCAACTTTGATAATTATAACTGTATTCATATTCAGCTTTTTCTCCATCTAAAGCAAACCACATTGGTCTTTCATATCCACCTGAAACACCAAAACAAGCTCCAAAGCTTTTTAAATTATCATGATGTGGGAGAGTTTTAATAT
>CABXBX010000024.1 GCA_902510495.1 uncultured Pelagibacteraceae bacterium | reverse complement strand
TTACTTTTATATTATTCATAGTAAATTTTTGACCCTTTTTTATATTTTCAGATGCAAAAATAGATCTAGAATATTTCTTATTCTTGAGTTCTTCTTTGCTTCTGTAAAAAAAATCTCTTCCTCTTAACATGTAAGCTTTGTCAATTTCATCTCTAAATTTGTCAAAATTTTTCATAATTAATGAAAATTTTGCGTCAACACCCTTTTTATTATCAAAAGAAATGTGTTTTTCAATTATTGTCGCTCCCAGCAAAATTGCAGATTTAGCCACATCATTATCTATAGAATGATCTGAAAATCCTATTGGACAGTTAAATTTTTTTTTTAACAAATCAATATTATACATGTTAAAATCACTTACTTTTGCGGGATAATTGCTTACACAATATAATATTGCAATTTTTTTTACTCCATTTTTTTTCGCAAATTTAAAAGTTTTCTCAATTTCTTCAATATCAGACATTCCTGTTGAGATTATTAATGGTTTTTTTGTAAGAGCAATTTTCTTTATTAATTGATAGTGACCAATTTCTGGTGAAGCTAACTTATAAATTGGGCAATTTAATTTTTCTAATAAATCTACACTTTTCATATCAAATGGACTTGCAAAACAAATAATTTTTAATTTTTTACACAAACTAAATATTTTTTTTTGTATAGAGATTTTCATTGAAGATTTTGTATATAAATTCCATAAAGTTTTATTTTTCCATAACCCATCCTTAATTAAGAAATTTTTTTTATCTATGTCAAAAGTCATGGATTCAGCTGAGAAAGATTGAATTTTAATTGCATCAAATCCACTTTTTTTAGCTTTTAGGATAATTTTTTTTACTGTGGGAAAATCATTTAAATGATTACCAGAAATTTCTCCTACTAGAAAAATTTTTTTTGGTTTTATAAGTGTTTCAAATGTTTTCAATTTATTTTGGTAAATTATATTTATTTGGGTTTTCAAATGTATCTGAAATTCTTCTCACTCTAGTAAATTCATCTTTAGGTGGAGTCAAATGAAAACCTAATAATTTTTTTTGTGAAGTATTTAATTTATTGAATATATTTTTTGGTGTATTTTTTATGAAGTCAAATGATGGTTTAATCCACCATCTGGCATAACCTAAAATTAAAGCCCATCTGTTATCATCATTTTTTTTTGTTGAACCTCCATGCCAAAGTGAACCACCAAAAATTATCACACTCCCTGCCTGAGCTGTTAGATATTTCTGATTTTTGTATGTTGTAATTTCTTTCGGATAAGTTTTTTTATTTTGACTTCTTGGTAGAACAGTCGTCGTCCCATTTATCTTATTAAAATCATTTAAACACCACAAAGCGTTAACTCTTAGAAGATAATTTATTCCTGGCAAACCTCCATCAATGTGTAATTGTTGCGCGGGAGAATCCTTTAGAGGAGATCTTGCAGAAATATTATTCAAATAATATGGTTCATTATTTTTAAATGAACCTTCTTTTAATAAAATTTCTAAAATTTGAATTACTACAGGATGATGAAATAGTTTAAACCAACTTAAATTTTTATTGTGTAAATTAAAAACTGATTTTTCATAAATTTTTGCTTGAAGACTATTCTTTTTAACCCTACCAGGACTCGCGTAAAATTTTGAATATCTTTTGTAATCATTTTCTAAAAGTTCACAAAAAAATTTACATGATTTTTTTGATATTAAATTAGGTATGATCGAATACCCATTGGTTTTTACCTCTTTTACGATCTTTTCAATTTTTTTTTTACTTAACTTTTGCATATACAATTGCGGTTCTACCCAAGTTAATTTCAGCAATTTTTTCATAAAATAAATTAAGAATTTTTTCATTATTGTCTCTCAATAAATTTTGCTCAAAATTAACTCTCTTTTTATGACATTCTTTTCCTAAAGTTTTATTTAGGACATAGTTATCACCAAATAATAGAAACATTTCGAAAGGGAAACTTGAATCTTTTCTTAATATTTTAAATCCTGATTTTTTTAAGAAAAAATCAAGTGTGTCATGAGAAAAATAGTTTAAGTGAGCTGGTGGGGAAACCCACCAATTATTTTTTATTTTGTTAACAATTTTTCCAGTTAATTGAAATGAATTAAAATCATTTGGTACTTCTATAAAAAGAACTCCATTCTTTTTTAAAAAATATTTTACTTTTTTAACTATAGATATGGGGTCTCTAAGATGTTCTAAAACATTATTCATAATTATGAAATCAAATTTTATTTTTCCAAATATATTCAATCTTTCTAAATTTGAGATTTCAGCTTTCAAACCCTTACTTTTACAATACTTAATAGCTTTGTCTGATGGGTCTAGTCCATAACAATCAAAACCTTTTTTCTGCAAATACAAAAGGCATTGCCCCCAACCACAACCAATATCTAAAACTTTTTTATTTTTAAAATTTTTTTTAAGAAGCTTAAAATTATCAAAAATTCTTTTCCATTTATAATTATAAAATTTTTTATCTTTTACTTGTTCTTTTAATTCTGAATTATTGAAATTTTTATAATTAATACTATAAAAATTTTTTTTATAAAATTTATCTAGTACTTCAACACTCGGTGTTGGTTTTATCTGGAAAAAACCAAATTTATTTTTTTTTAAACTATATTTCATTTATTTTGATTTAACATAATGTTCAGTATTTAACCAGCCTGTGTTCGCAACAACATCAATAATAGACAAATTTGAAACAAATTCTTTTGTTGTCTTTTGATAATACTCAGTTTGATTATATTCTAGAAAACTTAATGGTATTTTGGTATGTGAAATATAATCATCTTCAATTAAATAATTCTGCGCACCTACAGCTGATAAATAACTTGTTGCTCCAATTTTATCTAAGATTTTAATTACTTTTTGCGTTCTTTTTCCTTCGATATTCATTTGACTTGATTTAAAAAAATTAACTTCATTTAGATTTAATTTTTTACATAGGAATTTTATGATTGAAATATTTGCCTCTGATAAAATATTATCATTCAACTTATCTAAAAAATTTAAAATTTCTTTAACACAATTGTAATGTGGGCAATCTTTATAAGCATTAATAATTTTTGATTTTATATTAGTCTTGAATATATCTTTATTTTTAATAACTGTTTTATTTAATGGAGTGTGTAGTTTTTGTTTTTCAATTGGTAAAGTTAACCAGTGAATTTTATCTAATAAAAAAATTTTATTTCTATTATGCCACGAACCTTTAGAAAATTGAGCATCGTCTAAAAAAACAAAATTTTCAACTGATGAAATCAAATTAAAATACCCTGGCCAAGGAAAAAATGTTGGTTGCATTATAGAAGTAATCATACTTAATTATAATAACTTAAAATAAAAAAAATTTTTGTTATATCTTTTTTTATATATGCATAAATTTTCATGAATTTTAAAAGAATTTTTATTCTTTAAAGATACTAAAGTCCTTAATTTTAATTTTTTTCTTTTTAAAATATTAATTAATTTTTTTAAGGCTGATTTACCATATCCTTTATTTCTATATTTTCTGTCTATTATTATAAAATAATAACCATTTTTTTTATTATAATAGATTAAACCTATCTTGAGATTATTTTTGCATATAAAATAAATTAAACTATGAACTAATATTTTGTCAAAAATTTCTTTGAACCTACTTCGTTTTGTAACTTTTTTTTTTATATTATGTTCAAGATATTCTTTGTTAAACCGATATTTATAAAAGACACTGAATTTTTGATTTTTATCTTTAATTAAATCGAATGATTTTAAATTGATTTTCAACTGCTAATATTTATTTTTTTTTAATTAAACTTTTAGCTAATTTGCTAACTTCATTATCTTTTTTTAAAATTTTGCTAATTATTTTTATTGACTCGTCAGGAGCGGTAGAAAAAGCTAACCTGTACAGGTCCATCCAATTTTTATTATTTTTTGCTCTGACTTTTTCTATTTGTTTGATTATTTTAAGGTACTTTTTGATTTTTTGATTTTTATCCATAAATAGTTCTTATTTTTATAGTATAATTTTTTGTACAATATTTATATAAGCAATAAAATTATTAACTAATATTATTTATAGGTGTATACCATAAATTCCACAACTTAATGAAAAAAAAAAAATTAGTTTATGTAGGTCTTTCAGCAGATATATTGCATGAAGGTCATATTAATATTTTAAAAGTAGCTAACAAACTAGGTGATGTAATTGTTGGACTTTTAACTGATAAGGCGATTGCAAGCTATAAAAAAATACCTCATCTTTCTTATAAGCAGCGTGAAATAGTTTTAAAGAATATTAAATTTGTTAAAAGAGTTATTCCGCAAAAAACTTTAGATTACAGGCCAAATCTTAAAATGATTAAACCAAATTTTGTAGTACATGGAGATGACTGGAAAATTGGAATACAAAAACAAGTCAGACTTAATGTCATTAAAACATTAGGTCAATGGGGTGGAAAATTGATAGAACCTAAATATACAAAAAATATCTCTTCCACCTTAATTAAAAAAGATATTTTAAAAGTAGGCACTTCACCTGATACAAGAAAATCTAAACTCAAAAGATTGGTTGAAGCTAAAGATATTGTGCGAATTTTAGAGTCTCATAGTGCATTAACTGGAATGATTATAGAAAACTTAAAAATAATTAAAAACCAAAATTTTTTTGAATTTGATGGTATGTGGTCTTCAAGTTTAACGGATTCTGCATTAAGAGGTAAACCAGACAATCAATCAGTGGATTATTCTACTAGAATAGCGAGTTTGAATGAAATTTTAGAAGTAACAACTAAACCATTAATTTTTGATGCTGACAATGGTGGTAGAATTGAGCATTTACCATATATGATAAAATCACTTGAAAGAATGGGTGTTTCAGCAGCAATTATTGAAGACAAAATTGGACTGAAAAAAAATTCTTTATTTAAAGATCAAAAAGGAGCAAAACAAGACAGTATTTCTGGGTTTAGTAAAAAAATCTTAAAAGCAAAAAATGCAACGATCTCAAATGATTTTTTTATAATTGCCAGAATTGAGAGTTATATTTTAGGAAAAAATTTAAAGGACGCTATTAAAAGGGCAGAAGCATATAGTAGGGCAGGTGCTGATGCAATACTTATACATAGCAAAGAAAATAACCCTTACCAAATTTTTGAATTTGCTAAAAAATTTATTAAAAGCAAATATTTTAAACCAATGGTAGCTGTACCTTCATCTTACTCGAAAACATATGAAAAAGATTTAATAAAGAATGGATTTAAGATTATTATTTATGCAAATCATTTGATGAGAGCTTCATACCCCGCAATGGTAAATGCAGCCAAAACTATTTTGACGAACAAAAGATCCTTCGAACTTGAAAGGAAAATCATTCCAATTAAGGAAATAATTAATTTAGTTAAATAATGATTAATCCAAAAAAGGTTATTAGCCTTTTAAAAAAAAACAAAACTAATTTTTTTACTGGGGTTCCTGATAGTATTTTAAAAGAACTTTCATCAATATTACAAAAAAAGAGTAAAAAAAATCATATAATTGCAGTTAATGAGGGAGCGGCAGTTTCAATTGGAATTGGAAATTACCTCGCAACAAAAAAAATTCCAGCGGTTTATATGCAAAATTCTGGGCTATCTAATGCACTCAATCCTTTGATTTCAATAGCTCATAAAAAAGTTTATTCAATACCACTAATTCTTATAATTGGGTGGAGAGGATCACCGAAAATTAATGACGAGCCGCAACATAAAGTTAAAGGAGAAATTACAGAGAGAATCTTAAATCTTCTTAATATAAAATATACTATTCTTAGATCTGATAAAGACCTTTCTAAATTTGATAAGCAAATAAAATTTGCAAGAAAAAATAAATCAATAATAGCTTGTTTGATTGAACAAGGCACTTTAGAAAAAATTAAAAAAAAAGATAATAGAAAAAAAGATAACAAATTGGACAAAGAATTTTTTTTAAAAAACTTATTAGAAAATTTTCAACCTAGGACTAGAGTAATATCTAGTACAGGATATACCTCTAGGGAATTAATATATCTTAGAAATAAGTACCAATTCATAAATAGTAAAGACTTTTACATGGTTGGAGGTATGGGGCACACTTCATCAGTTGCTCTTGGCTACTCATTATCAAAAAAAAACAGCACTATCTGTATTGATGGGGATGGTTCTTTATTGATGCATCTAGGATCGATCAAAACTGCCGGAACTTTTGCCAATAAGAATTTTAAATATATTTTATTAAATAATAATTGCCATGACTCTGTTGGCGGTCAAACTACACACGCAAATAGTATAAATTTTGAAAAACTTTCAAAAAGTTTAGGATTTAAAAAATTTTACCAAATAAAAAATAAAAAAAATATTCATAAGATAATAAAAAAATTTTTATCAAAAAATAGCTTAAATTTTCTAGAAGTTAAAATCAATAATAGCAAAATCAAGAAATTACCTAGACCATCAAATTTGATAAAAATCAAAAATAAATTTTTAGATTAAATGATTAATTCTATTGAAGATGTAACTAAATTTATAAATGATAAGAGTTTTAAAAAAATATTTTTATTGTGTGGGAAAAACTCTTTTATAAATTCCGGAGCAGAAAAATTTTTTAGTGAAAACATTGATAAAAAGGATATTAAATTTTTTTTTAAAATTTCAAAAATACCAAATTTAGATGAATTGATAGAGATCATAAAAGAAATAAAAACTTTTAAACCAGATCTTATTTTAGCAATTGGTGGTGGCGCCATAATTGATTATGCTAAAATTGCAAACTTGGTAGATGATAGGCCTGATATTGCTAATTTAATTATAAATTACTCTTACCCATTAAAAAATAAAAATGCTAAATTGGCGGTCATACCAACTACCGCAGGATCTGGTGCTGAAGTAACATCAAATGCAGTCATGTATGTAAATGGTATAAAATATTCTTTTGAAAGTGAATTATTAATACCCGATTATTTTTTTCTTGTTCCAGAATTCTTAATTTCTGCACCTAATAATATTAAAGCTTCATCTGGATTTGATGCTATAGCTCAAGCATTAGAGTCATTAGTTTCAAAAAAATCTAATTCAAAAAGTATTGAGTATGCATCAAAATCAATAAAAATATCTATAGATAGTTTTTTATCTTTTTTAAATAATCCAAATTTAAAAAATGCTTCCGAAATGAGTATTGCTTCCAATTTAGCTGGTAAAGCTATAAATATTTCTAAAACAACTGCACCACACGCTACTTCCTATCCATTTACATCTTTATTCAATATTAGCCATGGACATGCTGTAAGTTTATTTTTTGAGAACTTTTTTAGATTTAATTATGATAATTTAGAAAAATCTGAGACATCTTTTGATTTAAGAA
>CABXBX010000023.1 GCA_902510495.1 uncultured Pelagibacteraceae bacterium | reverse complement strand
GAAAATACCTGTAACAATTTTTGGAGTAGGTTTAGCATTAAAACAAAACTCTGAAGTATGTAAAGCAATTAAAAATGGTGATTATGAAATAGCGGCTCATGGTTATAGATGGATTGATTACCAAGATGTAAAAAAGTCTGTCGAAAAAAAACATATGCAAAAAGCTATAAAAACAATTAAGGATATTTTTGGCTCAAGACCTTTGGGTTGGTATACAGGTCGATGTAGCCCTAACACCAGAGATTTAGTTTTTGATGATGGTGGTTTTTTATATGATAGTGATAGCTATAGTGATGATCTGCCCTATTGGGAATACAGAGGTAAAAAGAAACAACTTATCATTCCTTATACATTAGATAATAATGACATGAGATTTGCTACGAACCAAGGGTTTAATACAGGTGATCATTTTTACAATTACCTAAAAGACAGTTTTGATGCTTTATATGAAGAGGGAAAAACAACCCCTAAAATGATGTCTGTTGGATTACATTGCAGACTAATAGGTAGACCTGGAAGAATTCAATCATTAAAAAAATTTTTGGATTATGTTCTTAAATTTGAAGATGTATGGATTTGTAAAAGAATTGATATAGCTAAACATTGGATTAAAAATTATTCATAATATGAAAGAAAAGATAATATTTACAAATGGATTAATAGACTTAGCGCAACCTAGGCTGGGCACAAAGGTAATTTATAAAACTGATGACTTTTTTGCATCAGCTAAAAGAATTATTAGTCCAACCATTCCAGTATTTAAAGAAGGTGTATTTGATAAACATGGAAAATGGATGGATGGATGGGAGTCGAGAAGAAAGAGAACTTCAGGGCATGATTACATTATTTTAAAACTTGGTAAGCCAGGAAAAATTTCTAAAATTGATATAGATACATCTCACTTTAATGGTAATCAACCAGCAATGGTCTCAATTGAAGGAGCATTATCTAGCTCAAATAAAATTAACCAATTAAAATGGACACCAGTTCTTGCAAAAAAAAGGGTTAAAGCCAATTCCCATCATTTTTTTTCAGTCAATAACAAAAAAATATTTAGTCATATTAAATTTAATATTTTTCCTGATGGAGGCATTGCCAGATTGAGATTGTACGGATCTATCGCGAAATCAAAAAAAATTATCAATAAAAAAATAAATCTCGCTTCTTTATTAGATGGAGCGTCAGTTATAGCTTGTAACAATGAGCACTTTGGTAAAGCTGAAAATATTTTAGCCCCAGGTAAAGCAAAAAATATGGGTGATGGCTGGGAGACTAGAAGACGAAGAGGCAAAGGAAATGATTGGTTGATTTTAAATTCAATTGACGGAAGCTCAATTGATAAAATTGAAATTTCAACTCATCATTTTAAAGGAAATTTTCCTAGTTATTGCTCTTTACAAGCAACTTATTTACCATCTAAAAATTCAAAACAAATAGTTAACTCTTCAAATAAATGGAAATATTTATTAAAAGATACAAAGTTATCAGCTAATAAAACTCATACATTTAAAAATTCTTTAATGAAAAAAGAAAAAATTAATCATATTAAAATTAATATATATCCAGATGGAGGTATTTCGAGATTTAGAATTTTTGGTAAAAAAATATGACAAATTTAATTATTAAACCAAAGCCTGTTACTAAAGAAAATTTTAAAAAATTTGGTGACATGATAACAACAGCAGATATCAAGCCAATTGAAATCAATGATGGTTATGCAAAAAGATATGATGGTATTGCAAATTTAAATACAAAAAAAGATAATGGCGAGTCGACAATTAGTATTTTTTCAGCATTAAAAAGATCCTTTCCGATGAAGGTTGATATGATGGAAAAACATCCGCTTGGAAGCCAAGCTTTTATTCCAATGAAAGAAACAACATTTTTAGCATTCGTTGCTCCAGAGGGAAACAAGCCTGCCTTAGATAAAGTTGAATCATTTATAATTCCCAAAGGAATTGGTATTAATTATAATCCAGGTGTTTGGCACTTCCCATTGATCTCAACAGAAGATATGAATTTTTTAGTCATAGATAGATTGGGAAGTGGAGATAATTTAGTTCTTCACGACCTAAATAAAGAAAATATCACTTTAGAATTTCAAACATAAAAAAAAGCCCACCAATTAAAATTGATGGGCTTTAATATTGAATTTAATTACTTTTTATTTGATGATATTGCTAAGTGTATCACAGCACCTAATGATGCTCCAATTATCCAAGCATATCCTCCACCACCACCTAAGTTAGCGAAGAAATCATCCATTCCTAAGAATAAGATGTTTGGCCAAACTGTACCGACAGCAATGTATCCTGATAGTACCCATGCCAACATACCTTTACCATTGAAACCACCATTATAATGATACTTGCCGTTAGGCGAGTCACTAAATAAGTCATCAACATCTAATCTTTGTTTTTTTATTATATAGTAGTCAGTAATCATTATACCAAACACAGGAGCTAAAATTGCACCTAGAGTGTTTACAAATGGAAATAATCCCATTTGAGTAATTACTGCAACCCACATACCACCAATAACAAAACCAAAAGCAGCAGTAATTAAACCACCAGTTCTGAAGCTGATTTTACTCGGCATTAAATTAGCTAAGTCATATGCAGGGGGTATAAAGTTAGCAACCATATTAATACCAACTGTCGCTGCAAAGAATGCAAATGCTGCAACAATTGTTAATACAATATTGTCTACTTTAGCTACCATATCTGTTGGATTTGCTACATATTCTCCAAAGATAGCAATTGTTCCACCAGTGATCATTAAAGTGATAAATGAGAAGAAAATTACGTTACCTACTAGTCCCCATAGGTTACCTTTTTTCATTTCATCTTCATTTTTAACAAATCTAGCAAAGTCACCAAAGTTGATTACTACAGCAGCAAAGTATCCTACCATAATTGAGAATACTGCTAAGAAAGCTCCAAAAGAACCTAGGCCTTCAAATCCACCTGATCTTGCTCCACCAGAAAATATTTCTCCAACTTCTGATAAAAGACCTCCGCCAGCTTTGAACCAGATTACCAACATTAATATAATCATTACAACATATACTGCTGGTCCTGCAAAGTTTAAGAATTTTTTAACAAGATCTACACCTTGCCAGAATAAATAAACTTGGAATGCTGATACAAATATAAAAGACACCCACATTACTCCTGTCATTCCTAAGAACATTTCAGTACCTGGGTTACCTGTTATACCTGTAATTAAAAGTGCTACAGCAGTTGATGCTGCATAAGTTTGTGCTCCATACCAGAACATAGCAACAAGACCTCTTGCCATAGCAGGAAAGTTTGCGCCAAAAACACCCATACTTACACGAGCGAATACTGGATAAGGTATTCCATGTTTTACACTAGGCTTACCTGACAAATTTACTAACCACATTATAAAAAAGCCAGCAAGTATTAATGCTAAAAATACTGCCCAACCATTTAATCCTGAGGCTAAGAACAATGATGCAGCCAAAGTATAACCAAATAAACTTTGTACATCATTTGCCCATACGTTAAAGATTTCGAACCATCCCCAATTTTTTTTATTAGTTGGAGTTGGAGCTAAATCTGAATTGTAGAGCTTTTTTGATCTACTCATATTATCTCTCCTTTTTATGTTACAAATTAATTAAAAAACTGTAACGTTAATTGTGGAACCCTAATGATTTATAAACTAACTTCAAATAATTCATTTTTTGTGAATGATAATTTTATTATGACTATCAATGTTTAATTAAGGTCGACCTAAATTGAACAGTTCTATTTTGTGAGAATACTTGATTATTAATCTTTCCAACCACTTACTGCTTTTACTTCAAGATATTCTTCTAAACCTAATTTTCCAGCTTCTCGACCAATACCTGAATGCTTATAACCACCAAATGGTGCATCGGGTGCTAGACCAGCACCATTAATATCAACCATTCCGGATCTAAGTTTTCTTGCAACTCTGTTTGCTTTTTTTTGATCTTGTGTTTGAATAAAGTTTAAAAGTCCGTAAGGGGTATCATTTGCAATCTTAATTGCCTCTTCCTCAGTTTCAAATGGTATAATGGACAGTACAGGTCCAAAAATTTCTGTTCTAGCTATTTGCATTTGATTATCAACATTTGCAAATGCTGTTGGTTTTACAAAATAACCTTTATCCAAACCATCTGGTTTACCTGTTCCTCCTGCAATTAGTTTTGCGCCTTCATCAATTCCTACTTGAATTAAAGATTGAATTTTGTCAAATTGAGTTTTTGATACAACAGGACCAATATGATCTCCTTCTTTAGATGCAACATTAACTTTCATTGAGTTAGCAAATTTTTTAACTCTTTCAACTGCTTCACTATATATTGATTTTTCAACTAACATTCTAGTTGGTGCATTACAAGATTGTCCCGTATTTCTAAAACATCTTAATGCACCTCTTTCAACTGCATTAGCATCTGCATCTTTAAAAATAATATTAGCTCCTTTTCCTCCAAGCTCTAGACTTACTCTTTTAAAATCTTTAGCTGCATTTTCAGAAATTAAAGCACCCGCTCTAGTTGACCCTGTAAATGAAATCATATTTACATCTGGATGGCTTGTTAATGCATCACCTGTAACAGATCCATCTCCATTAACTAAATTAAAAACACCTTTTGGTAATTTAATTTCATCAATCATTTCTGCTAAAATCATTGAAGATAATGGTGCTATCTCAGATGGTTTAAGTACCATTGTGCATCCCGCCGCAATCGCTGGAATTACTTTTAAACATGTTTGGTTCATTGGCCAATTCCATGGGGTAATTAAAGCGCAAACTCCTTTCGGTTCATGCAAAATATTATTATTAAGTGCATGTTCCCCAAGTTTTGCTTCAAATGTATATTCTTTTAAAACTTTTATATATGATTTTATATGACTGGCACCTGTTCCCGCTTGTAATTGAGTTGAAAAATCTATTGGCGCACCCATCTCTAAAGATATAGCTTTAGCCATATCAGCCCATCTCTTTTTATAAACAACGTATAAAGCTTCCAAATATTTTAATCTTTCTTCTTTAGAAGAAAATGCCCAAGTTTCAAAAGCTTTGGTTGCTGCATTTACCGCATCATTAACATCCTCAACTCCTCCTAAAGAAATTACCGCACACTCTTCTTCTGTTGAAGGATCAATTACTTTAATGTCATTAAGTTTTTTTGGAGAGACCCACTCTCCATTAATATAAAAATTTTTTTTATCTAACATTTCTTATAACTATCCTTTCTTTATGATTTTGCAAATAAATTTGTAAGTTCGTAAACAATTGTTGCTGCAGCTAATGAAGTAACTTCAGCATGGTCATACGCAGGTGAAACTTCTACTACATCTGCAGAAACTAAATTTAAACCTGAAAGTCCTCTTAAAACATTTACCATTTCCCTTGTAGTCATACCTGCAATTTCTGGTGTTCCTGTTCCTGGAGCAAAGGCTGGGTCTAATACATCAATATCAATAGATAAATAAAGAGGATTATCTCCTACTCTCTTTTTAATTCTTTCTGCAATTTTATCAGTTCCCTCTGTTTGAAATTCATCACAGTGAATTATTTTAAATCCGAAGCTTTCATCATTTTTAATATCATCTCTACTATAAAGTGGCCCTCTAATACCTACATGCATTGATGCGTCATCTAAAAATAAATTTTCTTCTCTAGCTCTTCTAAAAGGAGTTCCATGCGTGTAAGGAGCCCCAAAATAAGTATCCCATGTATCCAAGTGAGCATCAAAATGAACTAGTGCTACAGGACCATTGTTAATTTTGTTTATTGCTTTTAACAATGGAAATGCAATTGTATGATCTCCTCCAAGACTTATAATTCCACCAACTTTATTTAATAATTCCTCTGCACCAACTTCAATTTGTTTAATTGCTTCATCTATATTAAAAGGATTGCAAGTAATGTCACCTGCATCAGCAACTTGTTGCACCTTAAAAGGTTCCACATCATAACTTGGATGATAGTTTGTTCTTAGATGTCTTGAAGCTTGTCTTATACTTTGAGGACCAAATCTTGCGCCTGGTCTATAACTAGTGCCAGCATCGAATGGTATTCCAACGATAGCAACATCACAACTTTCTACATCTCTTAACTCTGGTAATCTTGCAAAAGTTGAGGGACCTGCAAATCTTGGTACTTTAGTTCCGCTTACTGGTTGGATTGGATCTTTATTTCTTTTTTTTTTCACAGTAAAATTGTATCACATTCTTTTAAATTGGAATATCTACTATATGTATATTTATGAACTTAATTAGATTAATTTTATTATCATTATTTATCTTAACTCAGGCACAAGCTGATACAATTTATAATCTTATTAAAATTCCTAATCTTGAAATATATGAAATAAATAAATCTAATAAGTTGAGATACCTTTATGCGAAGCAACCATTCACGATAGGAATAGATAATAATATTGATTGCTTTAATTCTAATAAAAAGGACTTAGATAAAAAATTCAAAATAATTGAAAAAAATTTAAATAGATATAATCAAAATTTTTTAAAAAAAATTAACCTAAAGTATATTGTCCTTTGTGAAGATTTATCTATTTCTAGAATTAATACTGCAGGTATACCAGATAACATAATGAAAACTTTAATCCTAGATATTAAATTTAACGAAAAATATTTTGAAAGAGTAATTCATCACGAAGTATTTCATATTATAAATGACAGTTACAAGGAAATATTTGACGAAAAAATTTGGTCTGATTTCAATAAAAATGAATTTAAATATGCAAAATGTTCTACATGTACAGATAAATTAGGACTTGATACTTATTTAGATACAAAAGGATTCTTAACAGAATATTCCCAGTCTACAGCCTCAGAAGATATGGCTGAAGTGTTTTCACATTTAATGATTGGATATAAACAAAAAAATATTGATCCTATTTTAGAAAAAAAAATACAGTTCATAAAAACAAACCTATTAAAGATTGATGAAAACTTTATTTTATGATTAAAAAAATTAAAGCCTCTAGATCTGAAAAGCTAATCTTTATTTTTATAATTATTTTAGCTATATCTTTTTTTGGTTCTTTTCTATTAATCAAAGACAAGTGTTTGTTTGTTAAAAATTATGATCCAGATAAAATACAATTTGATAATCCAAAAAATATCGCAATATTAAATGTGCCTTGTGGAAATGTAATAATCGAACTTTATCCAGATATATCACCGAATAGTGTAAATAGATTTATAACTTTAATTAACTCAAAAGCTTATGATGATGTTGCCTTTCACCGAGTGATAAAAGATGCTCTTGTTCAGGCTGGAGATTTAGAATTTGGTAAAGAAGGAAATTTAGATTATGGAAAAATTGGAACAGGCAAATCGGGATTAGGAACTATCAATTCTGAAGTAGATGCACCTTTTGATTTTGAAAAAGGAAGTGTCGCTTTAGCTAGGACACAAAAATATAACACAGAAGATAGTCAATTCTTTATAATACTGAGAGATGAACCGTTATATGAAACTGAATATACTCCAATTGGAAAAGTAATTTATGGATTAAAAGCCTTAGAAAAAATTAAGTATTCAGATAAATCTCAATATGTTTTGAGACCTGATTTTATTAATACCTTTAGGATGTTAATTAACTAAAGGTTTTCCTGTTGCCAAGGTATGTTTAATTCTTTCTTGAGTTTTTTGAGTTTCAATTAGCTTCATAAAAGCTTCTAATTCTAGTTTGAATAAATCATCTTCAGATAAAGTTTTATCAATTGTGGTATCTCCTCCGCTTAATACATTGGCTAATTCTTTTGCAACTTCAACTCCATGATCTAATATAACTTTATCATTATAAAGTTTATCTAGGATTTTATCCATTTCTCCTCTTACTGCTTTTCCTGGGAGTTTAAACTTCATTTCAGATGGTGCTTTAAAATCTTTATTATCCTTAAGAATTTTTTTTGAAACTTCTAATAAGCTATTTCTATTCATTATCTTTTTATCACTTGGTCTTAAATATTTCATTGGTTCTGCTTCAACAGGTGAAGTAGCTGTCTTTCCATATCCAATAATATCAAAAACCTTTAAGGGTGCATAATTGGGGTCTTTTTTAGCCTCTTCAGTTTCAAGCCATCTTGCTAACATCTCCTTACATCCACCTCCAGCTGGGATCAGGCCAACAATAGTTTCGACCA
>CABXBX010000022.1 GCA_902510495.1 uncultured Pelagibacteraceae bacterium | reverse complement strand
CTTCAAAATTACCTGCAATTACTTTTCCAAAATAATCATGAAACTCACCTCTAACAGGAGCTAACTTCCATTCTCTAATCCTATTTTTATCAGAAAGAGTTAAATATTTTTTATTTTCTTTTACTTGTAAAAAAAATAACCTACTTACCAGTCCAATCATCACAAAAAACTTTAAAGAGCCTGTGATAAACATTCGCCTGTTAATCGAACCAAGTTTTTTAACATTATCACTTGAAGAATTAATCATTAACACCTTTTAGGTAATATTTAAAAATATTTAAAAAAACAATGTAAAATAGAAAAGTAAAAAAGTTATTAATCAAATAATTTTCTAAAATTAAAGTGTAAGAAAAAAATAAAGTTAATACAGAATAACTTATTGAATTAATTAAACTTATTACAAATAAAAAAAAGAACCAATCTTTAATAGGGTGAGGTCTTATAGTGATATTTCTCAAATAAGAAGTTGAAATACATATTAATGTATAAGACAAACTGCTAATTCCTAAAGGCAAACCTACAACAGTGTCATTAATCAATCCTGCAATAAAAACTAAAAAATAATCAAAATGTTTAAAATCTTTTAGCGTAAAATAAAAGATTAATATGAAAGGAAAATTAAAAGAAAAATATTCAAGATTTAAATAATTAAAGTCAAATTCATTAAGAACTGAAATAAACAAAATTATTATTGGTGCCAAAGAATAAATTTTTGAAAACGATCCTTTTGTAGTTAAGCTAGGCATTAATTTGGTCTTCCTTTATTTAGTACACAAGTTCTATAATCTTCACTTCCAACAACAAAGCCTTTATTGTTAAAAAAAGATTTACGACATTTGTGACCATGATCTAAGTTTAGTTTTAAGAATTTCATTTCTTCTTTATCAATATCAAATTGATTAATTTCTTGTTCTTGAGAAGATATTTTAGAATTTAGATTTATAATTTTATTACTTAAATCATCAATTTCATTTTTTAAATTTTCATTTTCCTCTATAAATTTAACATTTGTTTCCTCAATAATTTTTATTTCATCCTCTAAAATTTTTAATTTTGCCTCAAATGGATTGTTTTCTTTGTCTTCGTCAATCTCTTCATTAATTTGTGAAACTTCTGTTTTGCTAACAATTTCAGCAAAAACATATTTTAGTTGAGAGAAATCACTGTAAAACTCTACATTATATTCTCTAGATGAATTATTTTCGAAAGACTTCAATTTACCGATAGGGATACCACTTTTAAATATTGCTCCAGTACCAGATGTGTAAACTATACTATTGGTTGTTAATTCATCTGTTGCGCCTGATTTAATATACTTTATCTGACCATAATTATCACCAGCACCTGTAATAATTGCTTGAATATTTTGTGGGGCAATAGTTACTGGAATATTTGAATTTAAGTCAGATAATAATAAGACTCTTGAGGTTTTGTAATTTACCTCAATTACTCTTCCAACTAAATAAGCTTGATCATATATATTTGTACCTATTATTATCTTATCTTTACTACCTTTGTTTATAATTATACTTTTTAAAAATGGACTATCATGATCAACAATTATTTTTGCCAATATTTTGTTTGAACTAGAAACATAGTCATTAATTAATTCTTTTAGTTCTTTATTTTCATATAGTATTATTTCACTGGATACATAATTTGATTTAAGGCTTTTAAGTTCTGTTTCATTTTTTTTATAGTCCTTAAAAAAAGATGTATAATCAACTATATCTATAAAAGTATTTTTTACAAAATTTTCAGGAATTGATACAACAAAAGATGATCTGTAAACTATTTCACTTATTCCAATTTTTAAATATCTTATTACTCTTAAATCTAAGCTAGATAATAAAATTATAAATATTGATATAAAAACTAATGTTAATAACGAAAATTTTTGTTGAGTACTTTTTTTTAAGAAAGCAGATCTTATTGCTATAATAAAATCATCTCTGCTTGAGGCCATTACTCTTAATATTCAGTCAACATAGTCGAGAATGTTTGTTCTTGATCCAGAGCCATTCCTGTTCCAACAGCAACACAAGATAAAGGATCATCTGCTATATGAACCGGTAAACCTGTTTCTTTAGAAAACCTTCTGTCTATATTCTTTAATAATGCTCCACCACCAGTTAACGTTAAACCCATATCAACTAAGTCTGCTGATAATTCTGGGGGAGTGCTTTCTAACGCATCTTTAATGCCATTTACCATCTCTTTTAAAATATCATTTAGTGCTTCTGCTGTATCTTCTTCTGTAATGTTTACTTCTTTAGGAGTTCCAGATCTTAAATCTCTTCCTTTTACAGCATATGTATTATTGTTAGTTGGAATAGCAGTTCCAATTTCTTTTTTAATTTTTTCTGCTGTGCTATCTCCAATCATAAGATTATATTCTTTTCTCATGTAGCTAACCATTGCACCATCCATAGCATCTCCAGCAACTCTTAATGATTTGGAATAAACCAAACCTCCTAATGACATAACTGCAATTTCACTTGTACCACCACCAATATCAACTACCATTGAGCCAGTAGCCTCAGATATTGGAAGATTTGCACCAATTGCAGCAGCAATTGGTTCTTCAATTAATTGAACTCTTCTAGCTCCTGCGGCTAGGGCGCTATCTTGAATGGCTTTTCTTTCAACTGGAGTTGAACCAGTTGGAACACAAATTAAAATTCTTGGATTTGCAAAAGTACTTCCTTTATGAACTTTTTTAATGAAGTGTTTGATCATTTCCTCAGTAACAATAAAATCAGCAATTACACCATCTCTTAAAGGTCTAATGGCTTGGATATTTCCTGGAGTTCTTCCTAACATTGTTTTGGCTTCATCACCTACTGCTAAAACTTGTTTTTTTCCTCCTTGATCAACAATAGCTACAACAGAAGGTTCATTTAAAACTACACCTTGACCTTTAACTACAACGAGTGTATTTGCTGTTCCTAAATCAATAGCCATATCTTGGCTCCAAACCTTTTTAATTTTGTCAAATAAACCCATTTAAATTCCCCTTACTTTTTCTTTTTCTTGCTCCATCATTGGAGCTGTTTTTTCTCTTTTAATAATCATCTTATTCAAAGCAGCAATATAAGCATTTGCTGAAGCAACTAATGTATCCGTATCTGCCGCTTGACCAACTGTTGTTTTGCCATTTTCCTCAATACGAACACTTACTGTTGCCTGTGCGTCGGTTCCTTCTGTTACAGCATGTACTTGGTATAGCTGTAAATTAACATCATGAGGATATAAATTCTTAATACATTTAAAAATCGCATCTACAGGACCATCACCTGTCTCTGATGCTGATTTTATCTGACCATCAATATCTAATTTCATTTCAGCTTTTTGAGGCTCTCCAGTACCAGCAAAAACCTTTAAAGACTTTAATACAATCTTGTTAGCTTTATTATCAACTACCAAACTATCATCTACTAATGCAATAATATCTTCATCATAAATATGTTTTTTCTTATCTGCTAAAATTTTAAATTTCCCAAATGCATTTTCAATGACATCATCTGTCAAATCAGCATAACCAAGACTAATCAACTTATCCTTAAAAGCATGTCTGCCAGAATGTTTTCCCATTACTAGAGATGTTTGTTTTACTCCAACACTTTCGGGTGTCATAATCTCGTAAGTATTTCTATTTTTTAACATTCCATCTTGGTGAATACCAGATTCATGAGCAAATGCATTTTTACCAACAATTGCTTTATTAAACTGAACTGGAAAACCTGTAACATTGGAAACAAGTTTTGAAGCTTTACTTAATAAAGTAGTATTTATTCCAGTCTCATAAGGCATTAGATCATTTCTAGTTCTAATCGCCATTACAACTTCTTCTAAAGCTGCATTACCAGCTCTTTCGCCAATACCATTAATTGTACATTCAATTTGTCTTGCACCTGCTTGTACACCTGCTAAGGAATTCGCAACAGCCAAACCTAAATCATTATGGCAATGTGTGGATAAAATAGCTTTATCAATATTTGGAACTTTATTTAATAATGTTTCAATAATTTTTGTAAATTCCGAAGGAACTGTATATCCTACTGTATCAGGTATGTTTATTGTTTTTGCCCCAGATTTAATAGCAAGTTCAACTGTCTTACACATATAATCCATATCTGTTCGTGTTCCATCTTCACAAGACCACTCAACATCATCAGTTAAATTTCTAGCATACAATACATGTTCTTTAATTGAATCATAAACTTGATCGGGAGTTTTATTTAATTTATGTTTCATATGAAGTGGGCTAGTAGATATGAATGTATGAATTCTAAATCTTGGAGCATGTTTTAATGCTTCATAACATCTGTCTATATCTTTTTTTGAATGTCTAGCTAATCCACAAGGAATGGATTTTTTCAAAACTTTACTAATTGCTGATACAGCTTCAAAGTCTCCTGGTGAAGCAATTGGAAAACCTGCCTCAATAATGTCGATACCTAGCTCATCAAACACTCTTGAAATTTGAATCTTTTCTTCAAGACTCATTGATGCTCCTGGTGATTGTTCACCATCTCGCATTGTTGTATCAAATATAAAAACTTTATCTTTGTCAGCCATAACTATAAATTTTTGGAAAATCTATAATACAATCTCTATTAGAAATTGCAAAATGTTTGTGAGAATAAAGATATATTAATTAGCTCTTATCACTATCTACTAGTTTTTTTTTACTAATCCAAGGCATCATAGCTCTTAAATTTGCACCAACTTTTTCAACCGGATGCTCTGCTAATTTTGCTCGTGTTGCAAGAAAGTTTTTTTGCCCATTTTTACATTCTTCCATCCATTGCTTAGTAAATTTCCCTGATTGAATATCAGTCAAAACTTCTTTCATTCTTTTTTTTGTTTCTGCTTTATTTACTATTCTTGGTCCAGACTCATACTCTCCATATTCAGCTGTATTAGAAATTGAATAATTCATATTAGCTATTCCACCTTCATAAATTAAATCGACAATTAACTTAACTTCATGAACAGTTTCAAAATATGCCATTTCAGGTTCATAGCCTGCTTCTACTAAAGTTTCGTATCCATTTTTTATTAACTCAACAAGACCTCCGCAAAGAACAGTTTGCTCACCAAATAAATCAGTTTCAACTTCATCTTTAAAAGTTGTTTCAATGATACCGGATCTTCCACCGCCTACTGCTGATGCGTATGACATTGCAAGATCTCTAGCTTTGCCCGATCCATTTTGATGAACGGCAAATAAGCATGGTACTCCACCACCCTTTTCAAATTCACTACGAACTAAATGTCCTGGTCCTTTAGGCGCAACCATAAAAACATCTAAATCTTTTCTAGCTTTGATTAGATCATAATGAACATTTAATCCATGAGCAAATGCAATACTTGTGCCTGGTCTAATTCTTTGATCAATATGATTTTTATAAATTTCTGCTTGTAATTCATCTGGAGTTAAAATCATAACTACATCAGCCCATTCTGCAGCATCAGATAAATTCATTACTTTTAAACCTTTTGATTCAGCTTTAGGAATACTAGAAGAGCCTTCCCGTAATGCAACTACAACTTCTTTAACACCACTATCTTTTAAATTTAATGCATGTGCATGTCCTTGGCTTCCATAACCAAAAATAGCAATTTTTTTATCTTTAATAAGATTTACATCTGTATCTTTTTCATAAAACATTTTCATAATTTTCTCCTAATAATTAATTAAAAATTTTATCACCCCTTGTCATTGCGACAGCTCCTGTCCTAGATACACTAACAAGTCCAAGTTTTTTTAAATTTTTTGTCATTTTGTCTATGTCTCTTCTTAACGCTGTAATTTGAATAACATTTGATTTTTTTGTTTTATCCAATATTACAGCATTATACTTTTTACAAGCATTAATAGCTTTTTTGATTTTACCTGGATTTCCCACTACTTTAAATAAAGCCATTTCTTTAAAAATCACACTTTTATCATTTCTTTTAAAATCTGCGACTTTATGAATTGGAACTAATTTTTTCAGTTGAAGTTTAATCTGATCTATTACTTGAGGTGTTCCAGTAGTAACTATAGTAATTCTTGATATGTTTCTTTTTGCGTCAACTTCTGCAACTGCCAAAGACTCAATATTATAACCTCTTCCGGAAAATAAACCTACCACTCTAGCTAAAACACCAGCTTCGTTATCAACCCAAACCACTATTATATGCGTGTTTGATTTTTCTTTTTTTGAAGAAACACTGTAAGCTGATTTTGGATTCGCCATAATTAAACTAAAGCTTTACCTTTGCCTGTAATTTTATTTTCCTCTTTTTCACCTGGTCCAAGTATCATCTGATTATGAGGTTTACCTGATGGTATCATTGGAAAACAATTTTCATTTGGATCAACACGACAATCAAAAATAACAGGACCATCAAACTCCACCATTTCTCTTATCTTTTCATCTAATTCACTTGGCTTGTCTGCTTTAATTCCCTTGCACCCATATGCCTCTGCCATCTTAATAAAATCAGGTAAGGCTTCGGAATAACTTTCTGAGTAGTTTTTTTCATGCAACAATTCTTGCCATTGTCTAACCATTCCCATGTATTGATTATTCAAAATAAAAATCTTAATTGGTAAATTGTATTGAACTGCAGTCGACATCTCTTGCATTGTCATTAAAACTGAAGCTTCTCCGGCAATATCTACTACCAATTTTTTTGGATGAGCTATCTGAACTCCTACTGCAGCTGGTAAACCATACCCCATAGTTCCTAATCCTCCAGAAGTCATCCATCTATTTGGTTTATTAAATTTATAATGTTGAGCTGCCCACATTTGGTGCTGACCAACCTCTGTAGTTATAAAAGTATCTTTGTCTTTTGTAAGTTCATAAAGCCTTTTGACAGCATGTTGGGGCTTTATTGTTTCATCGCTATTTATGAAATTAAGTGAATTTTTTGTTCTCCATTTTTGGATTTGTTCCCACCATTTAGCAATTTTTTGTTTATTTGATTTCTTTAAATCGATGTTTTTCTTTTTTAAAGTTTTGTTTATTCCTTTTATAACTTCTTTAACATCTCCAACTAAAGCTAAATCAACCTTAATTATTTTGTTAATAGATGATGGATCAATATCTATATGAATTTTTTTTGACTTAGGAGAAAACTCATCAATTTTACCAGTTATTCTATCGTCAAATCTTGCACCTATATTTATTAGTAAATCACAATCGTGCATAGCATTGTTGGCCTCATAAGTCCCATGCATCCCTAACATTCCTAAAAATTGATTATCATCTCCTAGATAAGCTCCTAAACCCTGCAAAGTTGAAGTAATTGGAAAGCCAGTTAATTCAACTAACTCTCTTAATACATCACTCGCTTCAGGTCCTGAGTTGATAACCCCTCCGCCAGAATATATAACTGGTTTTTTTGACTTATTCATCAAGTCAATCATTTTATCAATATCTTTTTGAGCAAAATGGTTCAATGATTTTCCATTGAGTTTTTTTTCAAATTTAGGTTTTGAATAACTTGTTTTAGCAAATTGAATATCTTTAGGTATGTCAACTAAAACTGGTCCAGGTCTCCCTGTTGTCGCAACTTTGAAAGCTTCATGAATAATTTTTGATAAGTCTTTTATATCTTTTACTAACCAATTATGCTTTGTGCATGGTCTTGTAATACCAGTTGTATCACATTCTTGAAATGCATCAGTGCCAATTAAGTGGGTAGGAACTTGCCCTGAAATACAAACTAGAGGAACTGAGTCCATGTATGCATCTGTTAAAGCTGTTACAACGTTAGTTGCACCTGGTCCCGAGGTAACTAAAACAATACCTGGCTTTCCAGAAGATCTTGCGTATCCTTCGGCTGCATGTCCAGCTCCTTGTTCATGTCTTACTAGAATATGCTTAATTGTATTATGATTTTTTAATTCATCATAAATTGGCAAAACCGCACCACCAGGATATCCAAAAATAAATTCTACATCTTGATCTTCAAGACATTTAAAAACAATTTCAGCACCAGAATATAATTTAGACATTTAAGCAATCTAGCTGAAGTTGTGCTAATTGGTCAAGAATTACTACATCATATCTAAATTTTTTTTAAAAATTTATTTAGGCCATCTGAGTTTATTTTGTTCCAATCTAGCATGTTGCCTCTGCCCCAAGTAGACTGTCTTTTGGCATATTGCCTAGTCTTTATTGATATTTTTTCAATTAAATCAGATATTTGTATTTTTTTATTGAAATAATCTCGAATTTCCTCAACACCTATTGCCTTGGATGCAGTTTTATCTCTCGGAACTTTAAGCTTAATAAATCTTTTAACTTCTAGAATAGCTCCATTTTTAATCATTTCCTCTGCGCGAGTATTAATTCTTTTTAAGAGATCAGTTCTTGGATAATCTAAATAAATTTTATAAAAATCATCCTTTTCATAATCAGATTTTGTATTTTTAAACCACAGATAAATAGACTTTTTAGTATATGATTTTACCTCGTAAGCACGAATTGTCCGCTGAGTATCTGATGGATTAATACGATTTTTTGATAAAGGATCTAATTTTATTAAATCTAAGTAGAATTTTTTTGGTCCTAATTTCTTATGTAAAGTTCTTATTTTTGTTCTAAATTTAACCGGTATATTTGGAATTTTAACCAAACCATCTGTTAAAGATTTAAAGTATAGACCAGTGCCCCCAACAAGAATTGGGGTTTTTTTATTTTTCTTAATTTCTGAAATTTTTTTTTTTACTAATTTCAACCAATCTCCTGTAGAGAATTTGTTTCTTGCCTTTTTAAATCCATATAAATGGTGTTTAATTTTTTGGCAATCTTTTAGAAATGGTCTTGCTGATAAGGTTTTAAACTCCTTGTATACCTGCATGCTATCTGCATTTACAATTTCACCATTAATTTTTTTTGCTAATTTGATGGCAAATTGAGATTTGCCTGATGCTGTTGGTCCATAAATTAAAATAATCTTGGATTTTAAATCCATATATTAATCTAATTTAACACCAATATATCTTCGTTGATTTTGGCTGTTATAAATAACTAATAGGATAGTTTTTTGATTACTGTTTAAAACTTGTTTTACTAACTTAATTAAATCATTTGCTTTTCTTATTTTTTTCTTTTGAGCCTCTAATATTATACTGTTTACTTCAATAGAGTTCACTAAAGGACTGCTTGATTCAATTTTAGTTATAACTAATCCTGAAGTTTGATTGGGTAGATTTCTTTGTTTGATATCTTCTTTTGTTATCTCTCTGACTTTAATATTTAGTTCTTTTATTTCTATTTCCTTTGGTTTTTCTTTTTTTTCTGCAACTTTAAAATCTTCTGAGGTTTCTAATCTACCAAGAGTAATTATCTTAATAATTTCTTTTTTATTTCTCCAGATCTTAACTTCTACTTTTTTTCCAACTTCAGTTCTTGCAACAATAATTGGAAGCTGTTTCATCTCATTAATTTTTTCACCGTTGAATTCTAATATGATATCACCTGCTTTTACTCCTGCTTTATCTGATGGACTGTTTTCAGCTACACTTGCAACAAGAGCACCTCTTGGTTTGTCTAATTTTTCCATATCAGCTATTTCTTTTGTTACATCTTGTATTCTTACTCCAAGCCATCCTCTTTTTGTTTCTCCAAATTCAATTAGTTGATCAATTACTATTTTCGCACTATTAGACGGTATTGAAAAACCAATTCCAATTGATCCATTTCTTCCTAGTATGGCTGTATTGATTCCAATCACATCTCCATTCATATCAAATAATGGTCCACCAGAATTTCCTTGGTTTATAGATGCGTCCGTTTGAATATAATCTTCATATCTTGATAATCCTATTGATCGATTTCTTGCTGAGATAATTCCAGAAGTAACTGTTCCTCCCAATCCAAAAGGATTCCCAATTGCAATTACCCAATCTCCAATTCTTGCTTTATCTGAATTTCCAAATTTTACTGGAATAAATTTATCGTCTGTTTCTAATTTTAA
>CABXBX010000021.1 GCA_902510495.1 uncultured Pelagibacteraceae bacterium | reverse complement strand
TTAACTTCAGTTTTGAATTGATTTGAAATTTTTTGAACTTGAACAGAAGAAACTTTGTATTCTGCACACATTGTTTCTTCATCTTTCCCGTGTCCAGTTACCATGTTAACCATGTGTTCTGGGAAATGGAAGGTTGTAAACACTATTCCTTCTTTTACTTTATCAGTGACCTCTACTTTTAGAGCAACTTCACCTCTTCCTGAATATAATCTTCCAATGTCACCAGTATTTAAGTCTCTATTAGCAGCATCTTTAGGATGTACTAGCAATACGTCCTCATCAACAATGTTGATATTACTAGTTCTTCTAGTCATAGTAGCTGCATTATAATGTTGTAGAACTCTACTAGTTGTAAGAATTAAAGGATATTCTTTCTTATTAGTTTCGATCTCAGTTGATTCTTTCCAATCAAAGTTTTTTAATCGACCTTTTCCTATTTTGAATTCTTCAGTATGTAATATTTGTGTATCTGTTCCATCTTCTTTCACAGGCCACTGTAAGCCCATTTTTCCTAATCTTTCTCGAGTAATTCCTTTAAAGAAAGGGACTATATCAGCAATTTCTTTTAATACTTGATCTGCATCATAAGTAGGTTGATCAAATCCAAGTTTTTGCATCATATCTGTTACTATTAATCCATCAGGTTTTGTGCCTGGTAATGGAGGCACAGCGCGATTAACTCTTTGTACTCTTCTTTCAGTATTAGTAAAAGTTCCATCTTTTTCTAAAAATGTTGTTCCTGGTAAAACGACTGTAGCAAGTTTTGCTGTTTCACTCATAAAGATTTCTTGAACAACTAAAAGCTCTAGTGAGTTCATGGCTTCAACTACGTGAGCACTATTAGGATCTGTTTGAACAATATCCTCACCAATAATCCAAATTCCTTTTAATTCTTTGTTAATAGCCGCATCAAACATTTGTGGTATTTTTAGGCCAGCTTTAGTTGGATGTGTTACACCATATTTATCACTATAAAATTTTTGATTTTTTTCATCAGCAACTTCAAAATAGCCAGCACCTTGATGAGGTTGACAACCCATATCTGCAGCACCTTGAACGTTATTTTGTCCTCTTAAGGGATTTACACCAACTCCTTTTCTTCCAATATTACCCGTGATCATAGCCAGGTCTGCAATTAGCATAACAGTTTTTGACCCTTGTTCATGTTCGGTAACTCCTAAACCATGAAACTCCATCGAATTTTTTGCGGTAGCATAAGCTATCGCTGCTTCTTTAACTAGTTGTTTATCTACTCCAGCAACTTTTGCTAATTGATCAACATCTTGTCTTTCAATTTCTTTTAAAAAATTATCAAAACCTTCTGTACGATCTCTAACAAAATCAACATTATATAATTTAGATTTAACTATATAATGTAACATCATATTTAGAACAGCAACATTAGTTCCAGGTCTTAATTTAATATGATAGTCAGCTAGTTGTGCAACTTCTGTTGTAATAGGATCTAAAACAATAAGTTTTTTACCCTTCATTACTTGTTGTTTTATTTTTGCACCTGTAACTGGGTGAGCATTCGTTGGATTTGCTCCAATAATTAAAAATAAATCTGCATGATAGATATCTTCAGTAGAATTAGTTGCAGCACCAGTTCCAAAAGTTTGTTGCATTCCCCATGCAGTAGGTGAGTGACAAATTCTTGCACAACAATCAACACTATTTGTACCAACAGCAGCTCTAATCATTTTTTGAAAAACATAGTTTTCTTCATTAGTGCATCTAGCAGACGAGATACCTGCAAAAGCATCAGGCCCATGATCCTTTGTGATCCTTTGCATTTCTTTTTTTATAAAATCATAAGCCTCATCCCAAGTTGCTTCCTCAAATTTTCCATTTCTCTTAATTAACGGAGTTTTAAGTCTGTCAGGATGATCATAAAAACCAAATGCATATCTTCCTTTGATACAAGTATGACCAGCATTGACCTCAGTTTCTTTAGGTGTATCTATAGCAACAACTTTATTATCTTTAATTGAAGTTTCAAGATTACATCCAACCCCACAATATGAACATGTAGTTCTTACTTTTTTATCTACAGCAGCAGACTTTGACTGAAATACATCAGAAATAGCATCAGTTGGACAAGTGTGTGCACAAGCACCACAAGAAACACATGAAGAGTCTCCAAATGTCATATCATTATCTGTTGTAATTTTAGACTCAAAACCTCTTCCAGACATTGTTAATACAAATGATCCTTGAATTTCATCACAAGCTCTTACACATCGTCCACAATTTATACAATTATCCAAGTTCATTCTCATATAATCATGAGAAGTATCTCTTGGAATACCTTTGTGTTGCTTTGGGTTATTATATCTATGGTCAGAAATACCTAGGTCATTTGCAACAGTTTGAAGTTCACAATTATTATTTACCTCACAAGTATCACATTCCATTGGATGGTCAGTTAAGACTAATTCTACTATGTTTTTTCTAAGATTATGAAGATTGTCATTTGTTGTAAAAACATGTTGATTTTCAGCTATTGGAGTATGACATGAAGCAACTACTTTTGTTGGTCCATCTTTTTCTAATGCTACTTCAACTGAACAAACTCTACAGGCACCGTAGGGTGCTAAATTAGGATCATCACATAATGAAGGTACTTTTTTTTCACCAACATAGCTTTTAACAAATTTTAAGATAGATGTATGATTGGCACCAATCTCGTATGGTTTACCATCAATATAAGCAATTTTTCTTTTTTCAGAACTCATTAATTATCTTTTACCATATCATTTTTCATTTCATCACCAAAATATTTTAGAATATTCATTATGGGGGTTGGTATTGCACCACAAAGAGCACATAAACAACCCTTTTTCATTGTTACCAATAATTCATTAAGTAATTTTAAAGGAATTTTTGCAGTTTTTTTCTTAACTTGGTCAAACATTTCTTTTCCCCTATAAGACCCTAATCTTCCTGGAAAACACTTGCCACAAGATTCTTCAGCAGAAAATTCAAATAAATGATGAATGTACTCAGTCATTGGAAAATCTTTAGGAATACTTACAACACTGGCATGACCTAGCATGAAACCTTTTGAGGTAAATTCCTGAAAGTCTAAATTTAAATTATCAATTTCTTTTAATGGAACAACACCACCCAGAGGACCACCAACTTGAAATGCTTTAATTGGCTCTTTAAAACCACCACCAATTTCATTAAATATTTTTTTCATTGGTGTACCCATATCAATTTCATAAACACCTGGATTATTAAAAAAACTATCTAAACAAACCAACTTTGTTCCAGCAGATTTTTTGTTTCCAATAGATGAGAATTTTTCGGCACCGTTAATTAAAATACCAGTTGCAGCAGCTAAAGTTTCAACATTATTAACTACAGTAGGTTTTTTATAAAGTCCTTCTGTAACAGGGAATGGTGGTCTAACATCCACTTCAGCTCGTCTTCCTTCAATTGAAGCTATTAATGCTGTCTCTTCTCCACATATATAAGCACCCTGGCCAATACAAATTCCAAGATCAAAAGAAAAGTCAGTTCCTAAAATATTTTCACCTAGTAAATTTAATTTTTTAAGTTCATTAATACATCCATTAATTGCTTCTATAGATTTTGGATATTCGCCTCTAATATATAATACTCCTTCATCGCTTCCTATTACCAAACCACATATTACCATTCCAAAAATAACTTTTAATGGTTGGTCCTCTAAAAGATATCTGTCAGAAAATGCACCTGAGTCTCCTTCATCAGCGTTACATATAACATATTTTTTTTCCCCTTTTGCTTTACTACAGAAATCCCATTTCATTCCAGCTGGAAAGCCCGCACCACCTCTTCCTGTTAGATTAGATTCCAGCAATGATTTAACTATCTCTTTTTTATCTATTTTTAAGAATTTGTTTAATTGCTCTCTAAATTGTTCTGTTGATGAAAGTTTATCATCCATTAAAAAGCTAGTTGTTGCATAACTTTTTGAAAAAAATTTTCCCTGATTTATATTTTCACCTTTAATAATTTGATCAATTTTTTCAATATCTTTTCCTGCATAATTTTCACCATCATAATGAAAAGCATGATTTTCGTAACAGTGCCCCAAACAAAACATTTCTCCAACTTTATCGTTTCCTAATTTTTCTTTTAATTTGCTTTTTAATTTTTCTTGAGTTCCTGCACACATACATGCGCTGCCATTACAAACAAAAGCTTTTTTTTCTCTATGGGAAGGTCTTAAAAATTCATAAAAACTTTCAGCTCCATGAATAGTTGAAACACCTAAATTATATTCTTTAGCTATTTCTTTTATATCTTTTGGAGAGTTATTAAGCACATTTTCAGACATCTTCTTAAAAAGGTTGTCCTTTAATCCAACTCTTCCAGATAAATTACTTATATTTTTTGACACCGCACAATTCCTCTTTTTTAATCTACAATAACTTTTTGGTTATTTGTATAAATATTAAAACTGTCCTCTTTTACGAAACCTATCAAGGTCATGTCAAATTTATTCGCTAGATCAATTGCTAGACTAGTTGGCGCACCCACACCTATCATTAAGCCAATATTGGTCATTAAAACTTTCTGAACGAGTTCAAAATTCAACCGACCAGAACATGTTATAAATTGATTTTTTGGCTTAATTAGGTTCTCATCTAAAGCATTTCCAATCATCTTATCCAAAGCATTATGCCTACCAACATCTTCTCTTAAAGATACTAATTTTCCGTCTGAAGAAAAAAGTCCACTAGCATGTATTCCTCCAGTCTTGGAAAACTCAGATTGATTATTTCTTAAAATTGTAGGTGACTGAATAACAATTTCTTTTGTTAATTTTGGATCAGAACTTGATGCTTTTCCTTTTTTAATTATCTCTAAAGCATCAAGTGAAGATTTTCCACAAACTCCACAAGAAGAATTAGTCATAAAATCTCTTTTGATTTTTGAAATGTTTATATTATTTGAATTATTGAGTGTTACTAAAATTTTATTTTGAATATTGTATTTTCCAACTTTATCTCCAAAACTTTCTATATTATCAATTTCATTTATATTCTGTATTATTTGTTCATTATATAAAAAACCTCTAACCAAATCAAAATCATGACCAGGGGTTCTCATTGTTATTAACAAGCTATTAGTCAGCCATTGATCTTGAACTTTATATTTAAGTGAAATTTCTAAAGGCTCTTCTATGGAAATTAAATCATCTATATTTTCAAATTTATTTTTCTTAAATTTGAGTACCTTATACTTGAAATTCATCAAATCATTTTAGCGGATAATTCTTTTTAAGTAAAAATTTATTAATCAGTATTGCTAATGAAATAATGATAATACATCCAAAAATAATTGGACTAAGCAAGTAATCATAAGAAACACTTCCAATAATTACCATAATTGGATTTCCTCCCGCAGGTGGATGAACAACATTTAAAAGTATCATTAAAAAAATTCCTACTCCAACTGCCAAAGCTATATTTATGTACATTGGTAAAGGAATAAAAGCCACAAAAATTACTCCAACCAGAGCAGTTACTAGATGACCAAAAAAAACATTTTTAGGTTGAGCAAATGGACTTTCAGGAAATCCAAATAATAAAACCATAGATGATCCAAAAGATCCGGCTAAAAATAATCCTAAAGCACTTTTATAGGTCAAAACCGTAAGAACACCTATTGTGAATGCTGAAAATATTCCAGCTAGCAAAGCTTTTTTAAAAATTTCTTTATTAATATTTATCATTATAATTTCAAGGCCTTTAATACAGTCCTCATAGGAAGAAGCAAGCATTCTTTTCTCGATATATTTTTTTTATTTAATATCTCAAAAAAATCATTCCATTTTTTTTCTAAAACCAACTTTGTATTTTCAAAAAGATTCTCAGAAGTTTCTATAAATTTCTTTATTTCATCTAAGTTTTTATCTTTAATTTTTTGAGACAATAAACTTACGGATGCTTGGCAATAGACGCATGATTTGCACTGGTAACCCATATCTGTAACTTTATTATTTTCAACTACTAGACTGATTTCCATTTCATCACCACATATTGGATTTTTATTTTTTGATTTATGTGTGTGTTTATCAAGAACTTTGTTGTTCTCAGTATTTGACGCTATTTCTAAAATTCTTAAATCCATATTAACTCTTTAAATCAAAATTTAATGTTTTATATTTTAATTTATGGATCATAACAATATTTTAGGAGTTGTACTAGCAGGCGGAAAGTCACAAAGATTTGGTGAGGACAAGTCCCAAGCAAAATTACATGGTAAAATATTAATTGATTATATTATTTCTGAAATTATTGATCAATTTAATGAGGTTCTGATTGTTACAAATAATAATATTAAATTTCAAAAGTCAGATAAAATATCAAAAACAAACGACTTGAAGGAGGGACTGGGCCCTCTAGGTGGTGTATTGACAGCAATGAGATGGATAAAAGATCAAAATAAAAGCTATAAATGGATCTCTACTTTTCCATCAGACACTCCTTTTTTTACTAATGAAGAGTTACAATTTTTTTATAAAAAAATTGATATTCAAAAAAGTAAATTATTTTTTATTAAAAATAATAAAACTAGACATAATATATTTGGTCTTTGGTCTATAGATTTAATGGATAAACTTGAGTCTGATTTACAAAAAGGTGAAAGAAAAGTAGAGGTTTGGGCTGATTCAGTTGGAGTTGAAATGATAAATTTTGATTTTGAAAATAAAGATCCTTTCTTTAATATAAATACAAAGAAAGATTTAGAAATAGCACATAATATGAAAAAAAATGATAAGTTATAAAAGATCAATAAATATTCTTAAAAAATCAAAAATTAGAATAGGAGATGAAATTCTAAAAGTAACTGATTGTTTAAATAGAGTTTCATCTAATAATATTCTTTCAAAAACTGACAATCCAGCAGGTAACAATGCTGCTTTTGATGGATATATAGTTAATTCAAAAGATACCAAAAACTTAAATAAAAAAAATAATAAATTATTCAAAATTTTAGGCACCATTGCAGCTGGAGATAGACCATCTAAAAAAAAATTTAAAAAATTTCAAACTTTTGAAATAATGACGGGATCAATAATACCTAAAGGTTTTGATACTATTATACCAATTGAACAAATAAATTTTTATCCCAATAAAAGAAAACCTAAATATATATTGATAAATAATTCAATTAAAAAACATCAACATATAAGATTTAAAGGGTCTGATTATAAAAAAAACGATCTATTGATAAAAAAAGGAACTATCTTACAACCTAGTCATATATTAGCGTTAAAGTCATTGGGCATTACTTCTGTCAAAGTTAAAAAAAAACCAAATATAATATTTTTTTCAACGGGTAACGAAATTTCAAATCAAAATAAAATTCCTGAGTGGAAAGTTAGAAACTCAAATAGCCATTATATACAATCATTAAATAATAATTTTTTATTTGATTTTACCAATGGTGGAATTTTAAGAGACAAACATCAGATTAAGTTTGAAAAAGAAATTAAGAAAATTTCTAAATCAAAAGTTGATATTATAATTACCTCGGGTGCTGTATCAGCTGGAAAATTTGATTTTATACCAACTGTTATTAAAAAATTTAAACTTTCAAATTATTTTAAAAGTGTTGCAATAAGACCTGGTAAACCAATTTTATTTGCAAAAATAAAAGGAAAACCCAAGGTAATTTTTGGACTTCCTGGTAATCCAATTTCATCTGCTGCATGTTTTAGGTTTTTTGTTTATCCATATTTACAGGAAATACTTGGTCTAGAAAAAGAAAAACCTTTAAAAGCAGTTTTAAAAAAACCATTTAATAAAAAGATTAATTTTACAAGATTTGTTAAAAGTAAAATTAATACAACTAAAAATGGTAAAATTGAAATTGAGATTTTAAAAGGTCAAGAGTCTTTTAAGATACAGTCATTTATAAAATCCAATATTTGGACCTTACTTCCGTCAAGAAAATCTAAATTTAAAAAGGGAGATATTGTTGATTGTTATTTTCCAAATCACTCTAATAAAATTTTAATTTGATAAAGCTAATTTTGAATTTATATTTGTATTTTGAAGAAGGATTAAGTTTTTATAAGAACTATAAAAAAGTAGGCAAATCTGGACTAGTTGGAGGAATTGGTCTTGGAATTGCAATGATTTCATTTATTTTTTCAATAACCAATACTTCAGCCGCTATAACACTATTATGTTTAGCTGCAATGCCTTTTTTTACGGCACTACTAGCTTTTTTATTTTTAAAGGAAAAGATTTCTTTAAATGTTTGGATATCAATAATCATTGCTACGATTGGAATCATCATAATGGCAGTAGGAAATACTGAAAAGAATTCATTAATAGGATTTGTTTTTGGAATCACCTCTTCAATAGGTTTTTCTGTATTTTCAGTAACACTTAGATGGAGAAAAGAAACTCCAAAATTTACCACTGTTGCGGTCGCTGGCTTATTTTGTTTTGCAATAGCTTCGATTATAATTTTGGCTAAAGGCCAAACATTTTTTGCTACAAGTTATAACAGTTCAATGTTTTCACTACATGGAACTTTAGTATGTCTTGGCTTAATCTTATATTCTATTGGTTCAAAAGCTATTCCAGCAGCTGAATTAACATTATTATCTTTAACGGAAGTAATTGGTGGAATTTTTTGGGTATGGTTACCATTATTTGGTATTAATGAAGTTCCAACAACAAACACAATAGTTGGTGGATTTTTTCTTTTCGTATCAATAATGTATTACAGTCTTATTATGCGATGGAACAAAAGGTACATTGCTTTAAATTAAATTCAAATTATTTATGGAAAGACCAGATTTTTTTAATTTAGAAAATGGAAAGAAGGCAAAACTTCCTTTTTCTAATGAAGAATACAATCAAAGAGTACAGAGATTAAGATCAGTAATGGAAAAAAATAATTTAGAAATGATTATTTTAACTTCTATGCACAATATTGCATATTATACAGGTTTTATTTATTGTTCTTTTGGAAGACCATATGGCTGTGTTATAACCAAAAATAAAATTTCAACTATTTCAGCGAATATTGATGCAAGTCAACCTTGGCGAAGATCGCATTGCGATAATGTCATCTATACAGATTGGAAAAGAGATAATTTTTTAAAAGCTATTGTTTCAATTGTGGGTAGAGATGATCCACCTAAAAAAATTGGAATAGAGAATGACCATGTAACTTTAGAAATAAGTGAGAAAATTCGTTCAATTTTTACTCTTTCAGTTTTCAATGATATTTCCAAAGAACTTATGAAATTAAGGATGATTAAATCTAAGGAAGAAATAGAGATAATAAAAAATGGTGCAAGAATTGCAGATCTTGGTGGGGAAGAAATTGTAAAAAATATAAGACAGGGAGCAACTGAATTAGAAATTGCGATTTCAGGAAGAGATAAAATGGAAAGAGAAATTGCAAAAACATATCCTAACGCAGAATACATGGATACTTGGGTGTGGTTTCAATCTGGTATTAATACTGATGGTGCTCATAATCCCAAAACAAATCGTAAATTAATGAATGGTGATATTTTATCTTTAAATACTTTCCCAATGATCTCTGGATACTACACGGCTCTTGAAAGAACGTTATTTTTAGATTCTGTTGATGATCAATCTTTGAAAGCTTGGGAAGCTAATGTTAAAGTTCATAAAAGGGGACTGGAATTAATCAAGCCTGGAGTTAAATGTTCTGATATTTGCAATGAATTAAATGAATTATTTGCTGAACTTGGATATTTGCAATATAGAACTTTTGGTTACGGACATTCATTTGGTGTTCTTTCTCATTTTTATGGAAGAGAGTCTGGTTTAGAACTAAGAGAAGATATTGATACTATTTTAGAAGAGAATATGGTTATTTCTATGGAACCAATGATTTTAATTCCAGAGGGAAAACCAGGTTCAGGTGGTTATAGAGAGCATGATATTTTGGTTGTAGGAAAAAAGAGTGCAGAAAATATTACCAAATTTCCATTTGGACCTGAGCACAATATTATCAAAGGATAAAATGAGAAAAAAAAATACTATCGTTAATAGCTGGAATGAGTGGGATCCACTTAGACATGTGATAGTTGGTAAAGCCGATGGAACTTGCATACCGGCTCCTGAACCTGCTCTTGATGCCAAAGTTCCTGAAGATTCAGATATGAGAGGGAAATTTGGACCCAGAACTCAAGACACCGTTGATAAGGCAAATCAACTTTTAAACGATTTTTCTAATATGTTGAAAAAAAGAGGTATTAAAGTGGATAGACCTTCACCAATTGACTTCACTCAAAAAACATCAACACCTGACTGGGATTCAGAAACTATGTTTGGCTGCATGCCACCAAGAGATGTTTTACTCACAGTAGGGAATGAAATTTTAGAGGCAACAATGAGTTATAGATGTAGATGGTTTGAATATCTATGTTATCGCCCACTTTTAAAGGAATATTATAACAATGATCCAAACATGAGACATGAGTCAGCGCCTAAACCAAGACTAACTGATGCAGATTATCGTAAGGATTATTTATCGGATACAATCGGAATTCAAAAAAGACTTAAA
>CABXBX010000020.1 GCA_902510495.1 uncultured Pelagibacteraceae bacterium | reverse complement strand
GCCCCTGCATCATATAACATCTTTACTATTTTGTAAGATGTAGTTCCTCTAACTAAAGAGTCATCAATGAGAATTATTTTTTTATTTCTTATAGTGGATTGATTAGCATTCAATTTAAGTTTTACACCTAAGCTTCTTATTTTTTGACTAGGTTCAATAAAAGTTCTACCTACGTAATGATTACGAACTAACCCTATTTCAAAATTCAAACCTAAGTGTTGAGAAAAACCTAAGGCTGCCGCATTTCCAGAGTCTGGAACTGGAACAACAATATCAGCGTTAATATCATTTTCCTTTGCAAGTTCTACTCCTAGATTTTTTCTATGTTCATAAGCCGTTTTACCATTCAGAACGCTGTCAGGCCTTGAAAAATATATATATTCAAAAACACAGGGTCTAACTTTTCTTGGTGGAAAAGGTTTAATACTTTCTAATTTATCATTTTTAATTAATACAATCTCCCCATTTTCAACTTCCCTAATAAATTTTGCACCAATTATATCTAAAGCACATGTTTCAGATGCTAACACATAACTATTTTTTAATTTTCCAATTACTAAAGGTCTTATACCAAATGGATCTCTTACTCCAACCAATGAAGTCTGAGTGAGCATCACCAGAGCATAGCCACCTTGTATTTGGAAAATCGCGTCAACAATTTTATCGATTGTTTTTGTTCTTTTTGATTTTGCGATTAGCTGTACAATTGTTTCTGTATCAGAAGTGGTATAAAAAATTGCACCGTCTTCTACTAGTTTTTTTCTGAGAGAAATTGAATTTGTTAAATTTCCATTGTGAGCTACACCAATTCCCCCTGCATTTGTATCTGCGAAAAAGGGCTGAATATTTCTTAGAGTATTTTCACCTGTTGTACTATACCGATTATGTCCAATAGCATAATTTCCTTTTAGGTTTTTTAAAATTTTTTCTTTATTGAAATTATCACCAACCAATCCAAATCTTTTTTCTGAGAAGTATTGTTCACCATCAAACGAAACTATGCCACAACCCTCTTGTCCTCGATGTTGAAGTGCATGAAGACCTAGTGCTGCCAATGCTGATGCATCTTTAGCATTACTAACACCAAATATACCACATTCCTCTTTAAGCCTAGGATTATAAATCTTCAATTCTTTCTTTAGAATCTTGATATGTTTTTTCATTAGGAAATTCTTTCAATAAATAATTACTACCTTTTTCTAAATATGGGAAGGCGAATGATTTATTTAAATTTATTGGCCATTTGTCATAATTATAGACGATGTGAACACCTGAAAACAGACATATAGAAATAATATACGCTCGAATAAATCCAAAAAAGAATCCAAATATTGTATCTAAACTACCAAGACCCGTATAATTGATAGCTTTACTTATTCCTTTATTGACCATTAAGACTAGAAATATAACCACAATGAAGATTGCAACACCAAGACTTATGTCAAGCACGTACTCATTATCAATTACATCTTTTAAATAAGGTTTAATTTTTGGAAATATTAATAAAGTTACAATGTAGGCTACTAGCCACTTAGCCATTGAAAGAACACTCAAAACAAAACCTTTCTTGTAACACTTTATTAGTGAAAAAACTGTAATGACTATGTAAAAAATATCAATTAATGAAGTAGCTTCATAAAAATTTAAAAAGATGTCTCGCATTTAAAAATTTTTAAATGGTTTTATTATTAATATTAAAGAGGGGAGTAAAGTTAAAACAGAAATCATTGCCAGCAACATTGCTAAACCAGTAAAAATTCCAAAGTAAATTGTAGGTATGAATTTCGATAAAACTAATATTGAAAAACCAAAAACAATTGTGATAGATGTATTTAAAATTGCTTTACCAACTGTTGAATGGCATAAAGTAAGAGTTTTATTATAATCTTTAGTATTATCAAATTCTTCTTTGAATCTATAGATATAGTGAATACTATTATCGACTGCAATCCCGATTGTAATTGCAGCAATAGTAATTGTCATCATATCCAACGGAATACCAAGCAAACCTATAACTCCTAAAATAAAAAAAGCAGCAATAAAATTTGGAACAACACCAATCAGAGATAGTTTAATATTCTTAAAAAGAATTAAAAACATCCCGAATATGCCAATCATAACCAAACCTAAAGTCAGTATTTGTGATTTAAAAAGACTTTGAAGTAGGTTGTTAAATAAAATTAAAACTCCAGCTAATTTAAAATCACTTTCTTTGAGACCCAGTTCATTTTTTAAGTCATAATTTATTTTTTTGATTAAATCATTTCTTCGTAGATTTTTCTGAGAGTCTATTATTCGTAGATTAATTCTTGCCTCATTATCTTCTATAGAGATATAAGGATCAATTATTTCTGTTTTTATACTTTCAGGTATTTTAGAATAAAGAACACCCATCTCTAAAGTTCCCAATGGTTTATTATTATTTAGTATAGTTGCTACATCAATAATTGACGAAAAAGACAAAACTTTCCCTACTTGAGGCAAGTTATCAAGATAGTTATGCACAGAAGAAATTCTATCAATTTTATCTTTTGTAAACCAATATTTCTCATTATCTTGATTTCCTTCATCACCCCAATCTTCAAATTCATCTTCTTCGTTCATTTGATTCTTTTCTTTATTAGGAAACTTTAAAATTACTTCCAATGGTGTTGTACCACCCAATTTTTCATCTATAAGCTTCATTCCTTTATAAATTTCAGTTTTTTTACTAAAATAGTTTATAAAACTATTTTCAACTTCGAGACGGCTAATACCGAGTAAGCTAAATAAAATTACAACAATAGTAATAGTAAAAATTATTTTATAATTATTTTGAGAAATTCTGGCAAAAAAGGACGTTATTTTTGATTCATCATATTTTTCTAGTGAAATATTTTCCACTTTTACAAAGTTTATTAAAGAAGGAAGTAAAGTAAATGTTATAATGAATGATGTTATCAATCCTAAGGTCATCATCCAGCCGAAATCGATAATTGGTTTTATTCCACTGAAAATTAAAGATAGAAAAGCAATTATTGTTGTGAGAGCAGTGTATAAAATTGGCCAAAACATTTTATGTGTTGTTAAAGTTATTAGCTCAAATATTTTTTTATCTGGAAAACTTTCTTTGATTTGTAAAAATCTAGTACTCATATGAATATTCATTGCCATCGTTAAAATTAACATTAAAGCAATGAAGTTGGAGGAAATTACAGTAACCTTCCATCCTAATAAACCTAATAAACCAGTCATTATAATTACTGAAAAAAAACAGCTACTTATTGGAACTATAATCCAAATTAATTTTCTAAATACGAACCACAAAGTTCCAATAATAAATAAAAGGACACCTACACCAAAAACAATGATGTCACTTTTTATAAAAGTCATCATGTCATCAGCTATCATGGGTATTCCACCCAGATGTATTTTTCCAATATCATCATAGCTTTTTATTACATCTCTGATTTCAAGAATATTTTGGTGATTTCTTTTTTTTATCAAATCTTTGTAATTTTCAATTTCTTTTTTTGACATACTTGAAATATTTTTTAACTCTTCACCTTCTTTTATGTAAACAATTATCCCACTTGTTTTGCCATCTTCACTGATGACAAAATTTCTAAATACAGGACTGCTCAAAATTTCATTAAAACCTCTATCTCTATCAATTTCTTCGTCCTTAAGAGTTTTAAAGTTTTGTAATCTTTCTTGAAGAGGAGCATCAGAGCTATTTAATAGTGGAATATCCAAAAGAGTTATAACACTGTAAACCCAATCTAGACTCTGTATCTTATACTTTAAGCTAAGAAGGTTATTAATAGAGGTATCAGAAACCATTCCCTCATTAGGAGTGTAGGTCAAAATTAAAAAATTTTTTGAACCATATCTACTTGTTATTTCTTTCAAATACTCAAGATCGGGATCACCTTCGATTAACAATGTTTCAGATGAGGCGTCTAATTTAAAATCTTTAGAATAATATCCAAAAGCAAACAATGTAATTAACAAAATGATAAAAATAGATTTTGGATTTTTAAGAATTATATTTTGATATAATTGGGAAAACATTTAACCCTTTTATATTGAAATTTAGTTTGTTTGAATATCTTTAAATTTAGTAAACATTTCCTCAAATTCTAATGATATGTTGCCAGTTGGACCATGTCTTTGTTTACTTATTATTAGTTCTGCTAAGTGTGACACTTCGTTCATTTTTGCTTGCCATTCTGCATGTTCAACTGTAGCAGGTCTTGGCTCTTTATTTTTTAAGTAATATGATTCTCTATAAACAAACATGACAACGTCAGCATCCTGTTCTATAGATCCAGATTCTCTCAAATCAGATAATTGTGGTTTTTTATCATCCCTTTGTTCAACAGCTCTAGATAGTTGCGATAATGCCACAACGGGTATAGAAAGTTCTTTAGCAATAGCCTTTAGTCCTTGAGTTATTTCAGAAATTTCCTGAACTCTTCCATCCTTATTATTATAAGACCCTCTCATTAATTGAATATAATCCACTACAATCATATCAAGTCCAAATAATCTTTTAATTCTTCTCGCTCTATTACTCATAGCTGCGATAGTAATTGCAGGAGTTTCATCAATGTATAAAGGTAATTCTGAAATATTTTTGGAAGTTTCAATAAACTTATCAAATTGTTCATCTGAGATTTTACCTCTTCTAATATCATTTGATTTTATTCTTGATTGTTCTGCTAAAATTCTAGTTGAAAGTTGTTCTGAAGACATTTCTAATGAGAAAAAAGCTATGGCAGACTTTCTGCCACTATCAAATAATTTTTGCGCAGCATTAAAAGCAATATTAGTTGCTAGTGCAGTTTTACCCATACCTGGCCTACCAGCAATTATTACGAGGTCTGATCGATGAAGCCCACCTAATCTATCATCTAAATCTCTTAATCCAGTAGGTACACCGACAATACCTTCGTCATTTTTGTAAGCTGCTGATGCCATTTCAATTGTTTGTCTCATTGCCTCATCAAACTTTATTAAAGAAGAATTAAAAGAACCCTTTTCTGCTAAATCAAATAGTAATCTTTCAGAGTTCTCAATTATATTTTGACCACTAACATCAAGATCGTTTAATTTAGCTGTATCAATTGTTTGTTCGGAAATTTTAATTAATTCTCTTCTAACAAACATGTCGTATATTATTTTAGAATATTCTGTTGCTTGTCTTGTAGATGTTGAAAATTTTGTAATTTTTACCAGATATTCTGGAACATTTAATTCATCTTTTTCATCTTCAAAATAGTTTTTTAGTGTTATTGGATTGGCTAACATGCCCTTATAAATTAAATTTTCAATAGCACCGAAAATTTTTTGATGCATTGGGTCAAAAAAATTATTACTTGATATGATTGTATTTATTTCATCAAAAATTTCATTAGTAACGAGTATAGAGCCAATCACAGCTTGCTCTGCTTCAATATTATTAGGTAATTCTTTAAATTGATCTTTAACTATTGTTAAATTATTTTCCATTACGATTAATTTATATTAACAAAATAATAAATAAATTTAAAAAATTGACTGGGGAGAAGATTGTATAATTACTGAATAGTTTCAGCAGACTCAACTACAATATGTATTTCAGATTCAATTTCTGAATGTAAAGAAATTTTTACCTTAAACTTTCCTAAAGATTTAATCTCTTTAATAGGTTGAATCATCGATGGCATAATATTTAACTTCTCTTTCTCTTTAATCAGTATAGAGATTTCCGTTGGTTTAACTGAACCATATAATTCTTTATTTTCAGTACTTAGTTTTTTTACTATAAATTCTTTTTTATCTATTTTATCAGCAATTTTTTTAGCCTCTAATTTTTTTTCATTATCTTTTTTTGATAGTTGAGATTTAATTTTTTCCACTTCTTTAATATTTTCTTTTGATGCATATAAAGCTTTTTTATTTGCGATTAAAAAGTTTCTGGCAAAACCTCTTTTAACATCTATAATCTCTCCAATAGAACCAATTCTCTTTAGATTTTCGAGTAAAATAACTTTCATATTATAACAATGCGAGGTTTCTAGCTCTTTTTATAGATAAAGATAATTCTCTTTGTTTTTTTTGACTAACATTTGTAATTCTTGAGGGTAATATTTTTCCATTTTCAGACATATATCTTTTTAATAATTTAATATTTTTGTAATCAATTTTTGGCGCACCTTTGACTGATAATGGGCAGCTTTTTTTGAATTTATATTTATTTGGTTGAAAAATGCTTAACTTTGCAAAATTACTTTGTTTTCCTTTTTTATTTCCACTTTGTCTTTTAGGCATATTTAATTTTTAGGGTTTTCTTTTTTTTCAGTTTCATCTTTCTTAGAAAAGAAATTTGTTTCAAGGTCAAACTCTTTGACTCTTACTGTTAAATATCTTAGTAATTTTTTATCAATCGACTCGTTTTTTTCTAATTCATTTATTACATTACCTTTGCCTTTAATTTTGAAATGAATGTAGCTACCTTTTTTATTTTTTTTAATTAAATAAGAAAGATTTAAAAGACCCCAATTTTCTGCTTTAACAACCTCTCCATTATTTTTCTCAACAATTTTTGAATATTTTTCAGTCAATAGCTTGATTTCACTCGGTGAAGTGTCTTGTCTTGCTATAATAGTATGCTCGTATAAATTCATTTATGTTCTTTAATAAAAAATGAGGATATACTATTATAAATCTTTAATTACAATAGCAAAAAGTACAAAAAATAGGTTTTTTTAGATGTTTTCAGTTATTTTTCCTGGACAAGGTTCTCAAGCAATTGGCATGGGAAAAGAATTTTTTGAAAAATATACTTTAGTAAAGGAATTATTTAAATTAGCAGATGAAACTTTAGGTATCTCATTATCAAAAATTATTTTAGACGGATCAAAAGAAGAGTTGGACCTAACTATCAATACTCAGCCAGCAATATTTCTGGTCAGTTATTCTATATTTCAAGTTTTAAAAAAAGAATTCAATTTAGATTTGAACAAGGCAAAATACTTTGCTGGACATTCACTAGGAGAATATTCAGCTTTATCATCAGCTAATTATTTAAGCTTTAAAGAGACAATTAGAATTTTAAGAATAAGAGGTGAAGCTATGCAGAACGCAGTTCCAAAAGGTGAGGGGGGAATGGTAGCCATTCTGGGTTCAACTGTCGAAGTTATAGAAAATATCTTAAAAGATAATGAATCCAATTTTATAGTTGAAATTGCAAATGACAACTCAGAAGGTCAAATTGTACTAAGTGGTAAAAATGAAGACTTAGAAAAGTTAATTAAGTTTTTGAAGTCAAAAAGTATTAAAAATATTAAATTACCAGTAAGTGCTCCATTTCACTGTAAACTTATGAAAAAAGCAACAGAAATAATGAAAAATGAAATAGAAAAAACAAATTTTCAAGATTCCCCAAATGTTTTGGTATCCAATGTTACTGCAAAAAAAATTTCAAATAAAGAAGACTTAAAAAGTTTATTAATTAAACAAATTGAAAATAGAGTAAGATGGAGAGAAAGCGTACTAAATATGATTACTGATGGTGTTGATCATTTTATTGAGATTGGACCAGGAAAAGTATTGTCTGGTTTAGTTAAAAGAATCGATAAAAATGTAAAAATTAATTCAATTAATAATGAGAGTGATATAAAAGATTTAAGTATATGATTAATTTTAAAGATAAAAAAATTATAGTTACGGGTGCTTCAGGAGGCATTGGTAATTCAATTGTAGAAAAACTGAATAATTCTGGTGCAAAAATATTAGCCACAGGAACCAAAATTGAGAAATTAAAAGAATTAAAATCGAAATATAGAGACATAAATATTTTAAAATTTGATATATCTCAAAATGATAAAATTGAAGAATTTATTGAAAGTGCCACTTTAGAACTTGGTGGAAGTTTAGATTGTATTGTTAATAATGCGGGATTGACTCAAGATAATTTGGCAATTCGAATGAGTTTTGATGAGTGGAAAAAAGTAATTGATGTAAATTTAACTTCAACATTTTTATTAAGCAAGTTTGCTATTAAAAAAATGTTAAAAAATAAATCAGGAAAAATTGTAAATATTACATCTGTAGTAGGTCATACTGGAAATTTAGGTCAAGCAAATTATGCTGCATCTAAAGCTGGAATTATTGCAATGTCGAAAAGTTTAGCAATAGAATATGCCAAGAAAAATATAAATATTAATTGTATCTCTCCAGGTTTTATTAAAACAGCAATGACGGATAAAATTGATGAAAAATTCAAAGAATTAATAGTATCTAAAATACCTTCTGGAAGATTAGGGGAACCCGAAGATATTGCAAATGTAGTTCTTTTTTTAGCATCTGACCAATCAAATTACATTAATGGGGAAACAATACATGTTAATGGGGGCATGTATATGGCTTGACAAAACAAGTTTTTAAACTAATAAGAATTTAAAACAAAAAGGATCAATATGTCAGAAGATGTTTCAAGCAAAGTAAAAAAAATAGTAGCTGATCACCTAGGAATCGACGAAGCGAAAGTTACTGAGGAATCTAGTTTCATAGATGATTTAGGTGCTGATAGCTTAGATACAGTTGAATTAGTAATGGCTTTCGAAGAGGAATTTGGTTCTGAAATTTCTGATAGTGAAGCTGAGAAAATTTTAACAGTTGGTGATGCTGTAAAGTTTATTGAAGGAAAAGCTAATTAATTTTTTTCATGCCCATAAATAATGATGGGATAATGATTATTTTGTCATCTCCATCTGGAGCGGGCAAAACTACTTTGGTAAGCTTATTATCAAAGTTAAATAATTTTGAAATTTCAATTTCACATACCACACGCCAACCTAGAGCCAATGAAGTTCCTGATCAAGATTATTATTTTGTTGAGGAAACAGAATTTCAAAGATTAATCAAAAACCAAGAGTTTTTAGAATACGCTAAAGTTTTTAATAATTTTTACGGATCAACAAGAACACCAGTAATCAATAATTTAAATAAAGGAAAAAATGTACTTTTCGATATTGATTGGCAAGGTGCAGACCAAATAAAAAATAAAAAATTAGATTATAAGCTGATTACTTTTTTCATTTTACCACCAAGCAAAGAAGTTTTATTTGAAAGATTAACAAACAGAGATATGAAAGATAAATTAATAGCTGAAGAAAGAATGAAACAATTTGGACGTGATGTGCTTCATTGGATAAATTATGACTATGTCGTCATTAATAATGATTTAGACAACTGCTTTAAAAAGATACAAAAATTAATAGATGCAGAAATTAGTGATGGATCAAAAGATTATGATAAAGAATTTATTAGAAGTCATATTGATAAACTCACCTCATAAATTTTCGTACTCTTCAGTTATTTTATAATAGGTATCATGATCTAAATTTTGAGGTCGTAAATTTAGATCAATATTCAATTTGTTAGCGATTTCTAAATTACCATTGAATATTTGATTAAAAGGTTTTTTTATCATTTTTCTTCGTTGATTAAAAAATATTCTAGTTATCATTTCCAAATTTTTGGAATTTTTAAAATTGTAGTAATTTTTTTTTGGTTTAAAATATAATAAAGAACTATCAACTTTAGGTTTAGGGTAAAAACTATTAGGCTTAATATCACAAATTTTCGTCACTACTAATTTCCAATTAGATAATACAGATAATCTTCCATACTTCGCAGAATTAAAATTTGAGACTATTCTATCTGCAACTTCTTTTTGAAACATTAAAATTAGACAATTAAACCAAAATTTGTCACTGTCTAAATTCAAGATCCACTTACAAAGTATTTCTGTTGAAATGTTATAGGGAAGATTTCCAAATACAATTAACTTTTCTTTAAAAAGTTTTTTTTCTTCAATATTTAATATATCATCATTAATAATTGTAACTTTATCATTAAATTTACTTTTTAAAATAGAAACTAAATTTTCATCTTTTTCTACCAAAAAAAATTTATTAGGGTTTTTTTTTAAAATAAAAGAAGTCAAATTACCTGTACCAGGACCTACTTCAAGAATTGATTTTTTTTCAATTTTAGTTATGCCAATTATTTTTTCTAATATATTTTGGTCAGTTAAAAAGTTTTGACCTAAACTTTTCTTTGCTTTAATCACTTTTGTTTATCTAAAAAAGTTAAGGCTTTTATTAAACTTTCTGGATTCGATAAATTTTTTCCAAGCATTTTTTCATTTGGACCATGATCTGGTGAAATTCTAAAGAAAGGGAGACCCAAAGTAATATTAATTGCATTATACTCAAACAATGTTTTTATAGGTGTTAATACTTGATCATGATACATGCCTATTACTACATCAAATTTTTCTCTGTTCTTTTTTAAAAAAATTGTATCAGCAGCATAAGGCCCAAACACCTTTAGTTTTAATTTTGTTAAATATTTTACCACAGGTCTAATTATTTTTTTATCTTCATCAAAACTATCAATACTTTCACAATGGGGGTTTAGTCCAGTAATTGCTATTCTGGGTTTTTTTTTAATATTCTTTTTAAAAAAACTATCAATTAATTTCACTTTTTCGATAACTAATTTTTTGTTAATTTTTTTTGAAACTTGTTTTAATGGCAAATGTGTTGTTAAAGGACAAACAGATAATTTTTCATTATATATTAACATTGCATAATTCTTAGTACGAGATTTTTTAGCCAAATATTCTGTTACCCCTAAATATTTTTTTTTTAAAAAATATTTTTTTGAAATTGGCCCATTAATAAATTTATTTGAAATTTTTTTCTTCATAATATTTAAAGCCAAATTAAATGATTTTTCAATGTAATCATTTGACTTTGTTGAAATTTTATCAAATGGCTTTGATTGATTAAAATTAATATTGATTAAATTAATACATTTATTGTCTAATTTATATTTATTAATTTCATGAAAATCTATTAATCTAATTTTTCTATTAAAATTCATTTTTTTCATTTGAAGTTTAATTAATTTATTAGAGCCAATTAAAATTAGTGGACTTTTAAATTTTTTAATTTTAATAGCTTTGAAATAAATTTCAAAAAAAATACTATTAGGTTCTCCAGCAACGATTATAATTGGCTTAGAAGTCATTAAAAATTAAATCTTTTTTTATTTTATTGAAGTATGAATTAGAAAATTGATTTAGTTGCTCATTTGTTTTAAATCTAATCATATCTTCAATTTTTTTATTTAAATCAAATTTAACCTCATATTCTTTAATGTCTTCAATTTTAATAATTAAAAATCCTGTTGAAGTTCTAATTACTTCTGAGTACTGACCAATTTTTAAATTTTCAATTTGAGCTTTAATAGTTTTATTCAAATTGTCATCTTTTACCCAACCGATAAATCCTCCATTAGATGATGTATCGGATATACTATGTATTAATGCTGCATTTTTAAAACCTGTTTGTTCAATATCAAAAATAATTTTTTCATACTTTTTTTTTAAATCAGATTTTTGAGTAACATTAAAAACTATTTCTGAAAGTGAAAATTCTTTTTGTATTTTTTTTTGAGAGTTTGACAAAATTTCTTTTTTTATCATTTCTTTGTTAATATTAATTTTAGAGCTAAACTTTTGAAAAATTATATCATTCCATATTAATTCAATAG
>CABXBX010000019.1 GCA_902510495.1 uncultured Pelagibacteraceae bacterium | reverse complement strand
ATAGATCGAACATTTGCTAGAGAAAAAACATTTTTTGATGAAGAGATTGTTGCCCACGTATCAATGGCACACCCTACATCAACAGGTTTGATGAATGCTTGCGAAGAAGCAATTAAAAAAGAAAAAATAGAATATCAAAAAAAAGGAACATACGTTGTTATGGAAGGACCACAATTTTCAACATTTGCAGAGTCAAATTTATATAGATCTTGGAAAGCTGATGTAATCGGAATGACTAACATGCCAGAAGCAAAATTAGCGAGAGAGGCAGAGATTAGATATGCATCAGTATCTATGGTTACTGATTATGATTGCTGGCATCCAGATTATGAAAATGTTGATGTACAACAAGTAATAAAAATTCTTTTAGGAAATGCTGCAAAAGCAAAAAATATGATTAAAAATTTAATAGAAAACTTTGAAAGTCATATTGACCCTAAAGACCCAACCAACAATTGCTTGGACGTAGCAATTATTACTGCTCCAGAAAAAAGAACAAAAAAAACAATAGATAAACTTAAAACTGTTGCAGGTAGAGTTTTAAATAAATGAAAATAGAAGGAAAAGATTATCGGACTATTTGGTTTGAAAATAATGTTGTAAAAATTATTGATCAAACAAAACTTCCACATCAATTTATTGTAAAAGATCTAAAAATAGTTAAAGACGCAATAAATTCAATTAAAACAATGGAAGTAAGAGGCGCACCCTTAATAGGAGCTACCGCAGCTTACGGATTAGTTTTAGCTATCATTGAAAAAAATGACCAGTCATTTTTAAAGAAATCAGCAGAAAAATTAATTAACTCAAGACCAACTGCTATAAATCTTAAATGGGCTGTAAACAGAATGATGCATAAATTATCAGGAGTGAATAGTAATAAAATTTTAGAAATTGCGTTAAATGAAGCAAATACAATTTGTGAGGAGGATATAAAATTTTGTGAAAATATAGGAATAAATGGTCTAAAAATAATAGAAGAAATTTACAACAAAAAAAAAGATATAGTTAATATTTTAACTCATTGCAATGCAGGTTGGCTCGCAACAATTAATTGGGGTACAGCAACTTCTCCAATTTATTATGCACATAAAAAAGGTATTCCAGTCCATGTTTGGGTTGATGAAACAAGACCAAGAAATCAAGGAGCCAATCTTACTTCTTACGAATTAAATGAAGAGGGAATTAAAAATACAATCATTGCTGATAATACAGGTGGTATTTTAATGCAAAGAGGTGAAGTAGATATGTGTATTGTAGGAACAGACAGAACTTTAGCAAATGGAGATGTTTGTAATAAAGTCGGAACTTACTTAAAAGCACTAGCTGCACATGATAACAATATTCCTTTTTATGTAGCATTACCAAGTTCAACCATTGATTGGAATTTAAAAAATTATAAAGATATTCCTATTGAAGAGAGAAATTCTCAAGAGTTATCACATATGGAAGGTATCGATGAAAAAGGCAATATTCAAAAAATACAAATTTACCCAAAAAAAAGTAAAGCAATGAACTTAGCTTTTGATGTTACTCCAGCTAAATATGTGTCAGGATTAATTACTGAAAAAGGTATTTGTGATGCTTCACCTGAAGGTTTAAAAAAGTTATTTAAATGAAAAATTTAAAAGAAAGAGAAGAGGTAATTGAGTACTCAATCAAATTGAGTGCAACTAACTTATCTCCTTTAAGATCAGGAAATATTTCAGTCAGAGGTATTGAGGATGGTATTGAAGGCTTCTTTATTACTCCTTCTGGAAAAAAATACGAGTCACTTAAACCTAAGGATATTGTTTTTTTGTCCTTAAATGAGGAAAAAGATTTTTTATCTTGGTTTAATACTGGTAAAAACCCCTCATCAGAGTGGAGATTTCATCAAGACATTTATAAAAATAAATGGGAAGCAAAAGCTATAGTTCATGCACATTCTCCACATGCCTCAGCAGTTTCAACTCATGGTAAATCAATTCCACCTTTTCATTACATGATTGCTCTAGCTGGCGGAGAAGATATTAAATGTTCTGAATATGCAACCTTCGGTACTCACGAACTTTCAGTTAATATTGTCAAAGCCTTAAAAGATAGAAAGGCATGCTTGATGTCAAACCACGGTCAGGTTGCATTTGGAGAAAATTTATCCAAAGCATTTGAACTCGCACAAGAGGTAGAAAATATTTGCCAACAATATGTTATTGCTTTAAAGATGGGAGAACCTAAGATTCTTTCTTTTGCAGAAATGAAAAAAATCTTGGAGAAAGTAAAAAATTATAAAAGTGGATAATTTTTATGACAAAAGTTGGGGAGCACATCACTTTAGACATCATCGGGACAGATAAAGAGTATGATCCCGCAGTTTATGAAAAAGTAATTAATGAAATTGCTAAAGCAGCTAAGGTAACAATATTAAACATTTCCAAATATAAGTTTGAACCACAAGGTTTTACGATATTAGCTTTATTAGCTGAAAGCCATATCAGCTTTCACACATTTCCTGAAAAAGGAATTATAAGTTTTGATTTTTTTACATGTGGAAAAATAAGTCCTTCGATAGCAATTGATATTGTAAAAAAAGAATTTAAACACAAAAGAATAGTCAAAAAAGAATTTAACAGAGACACAAAATCGCTTTATCATGATATTTACAGTTCACCTGGGTTACAAAAATCTTATGTTGTTAATGATGTTTTAGAAGATTTTAAATCTAAAGTCGGTCAACATATTGAAATTTTACAATTAGAACAATTTGGTAAGTCTTTATTTATTGATGGAGAAATTCAAGTTGCAGCTTCTGATGAGCATTTATATAGCTCTACTTTCGTTGGGGCTGGTTTGAAACTAAACAAAGATAATGAAAGAGCCGCAATAATTGGTGGTGGTGACGGTGGTGTAGCTAGAGAATGTATTTCTAAAAAATTTAATTTTGTTGATTGGTACGAACTTGACCCTGAAGTTGTTGAGGTTTGTAATAAACATTTGGGAGATATAGGAAAAAAAGCTACTGAAAAAAATTCTGTTAAGTGTGTATGGGGAGATGCTTTTGAAAGTATTAAATCAGTGAATGAAGATACTTATGATCACATATTTGTTGATTTAAATGATGATCAGTTTTGCATAGATCTAGCAGCTAAAAATATGGAGTCCTTAGTAAGAATATTAAAACCTAAAGGAGTTATAACTGCCCAAGTTGGAAGCCAAGATAAAAAACCTCTTCAAGTTGAAAATTGGATGAATGTATTTCACCACTATTTTGGAAATACTAATTTATCAAGAGTTTATATACCTAGTTTTGATTGTTCTTGGAATTTTTCCTCATCAATAAATCATTAATTTTTTCTTTTTAAATTCTTAATTTTGTGAAATACTTTATGTTAAAATTAAAGGAGAGAACAATGAATATATTCAAAAAAACGATTTTTTCAGTTTTACTTTCTTTATTAGTAATAGGGAATGTTAATGCTGATAAAATAAGAATTGGAACAGAGGGTGCTTATCCTCCATGGAACTCAAAGGATGAGTCTGGTAAGTTAATTGGATTTGAAATCGAATTAGCCTATACACTATGCAGATACATTGGAAAACAGTGTACAGTAGTTGAGCAAGATTGGGATGGAATGATACCAGCACTAATCATGAGAAAGTTTGATGCAATAATGGCAGGTATGTCAATTACTGCTGAAAGACAAAAAGCAATTAGCTTTTCTCAAGGCTATGCAGATGAAGTTGCTTCATTAGCTGTTATGAAAGGATCAAGTCTTGAAGGTTTAGATACACCTGCAGGAATTAACCTAACAAAACCTAATGCAGAAGCTAAAAAAGCTTTAAAAACTATTACAGCAGCTTTAGCTGGAAAAACTGTTTGCGTTCAAACTGCTACAATTCACCAAAACTTTTTAGACTCAGGTGATGTAGGAAAAGTAAACGTAAGAACTTATAAAACACAAGATGAAGTTAACTTAGATTTAGCATCAGGAAGATGTGATGCTGCATTAGCTGCCGCAGTTGCATTTAGTGATTATGCAGAAAAATCTGGTAAGCCAGTAGTTTTAACTGGACCAACTTTCTCAGGTGGTGCATTTGGAAATGGTGTTGGAGTTGGTATTAGAAAAGATGATACTGAACTTTTAAAAGCATTTAACCAAGCAATTAATAAAGCAAGAAAAAACGGAGACATTAGTAGAATTGCTATTAAATGGTTCGGTTTCGACGCTTCTATGTAATTTAATTTTAGATTTGGCGACTATAAATTATAGTCGCCAATCTTTATGGAACTTCTAGCATTTGGAGATACTGGTTGGGGGGATGAATTATTTCGTGCTACCCTAATGACAATAGCTGTATCAATTACAGCAATGATAATTGGTTTCAGCTTTGCTGCAATTTTTACTCCATTAAAATTATCTAAATACAAATCTTTAAACTTAATAGCTAATATTTACACAACAGTAATAAGAGGTGTTCCCGAACTTCTTGTAATTTATCTTTTCTTTTTTGGAGGAAGTGGAGCAATCATGTTTGTAGCCTCTATGTTTGGTTACAATGAATATATAGAGATTAATGCATTTATTACTGGTTCATTTGCAATTGGTATTATTTCTGGAGCTTATTCGACAGAAGTTTTTAGGGGAGCTATTCAATCAATTGATAAAGGTCAATTTGAAGCTGCCAAAGTTTTAGGTTTTAGTAAATTTAAAAGATTTTATAAAATTATTCTTCCGCAAATGTTAAGACTTGCAATACCAAATTTAAGTAATGTTTGGCAAATAACCCTTAAGGATACATCTTTAATTTCTGTAACAGGATTGGTTGAGATAATGAGACAATCTTATATTGCAGCCGGCTCTACTAGAGATCCATTATTCTTTTATTCATTTGCTGCAGTTTTATATTTATTACTTACTTTTATCAGCATGAAATTAATAAACAAATTAGAAGTTAAATATAGCAGGGGGTATTAATGGATTTTGATTTAATGGCTTCTAGTTTACCAAAATTACTTAATGCTGCTGTTGTAACTTTAAAACTTCTATCAGTATCTTTAATTGTAGGATTGTTAATTGGTCTTTTATTCGCAATTCTAAGATTAAATAAAAACATATTTGTTAATCAATTTGCTTATGGATATTCATATTTATTCAGAGGAACTCCTTTGTTGGTACAAATATTTATAATTTATTTTGGATTAGGTCAGATAGAATCTTTAAGAGAATCATTTTTATGGGTAATTTTAAAAGAACCTTATTGGTGCGCAATCATTGCCTTTGCATTGAATACAGGTGCTTATACATCTGAAATTCTAAGATCGGCTTTTCAAACAATAAAACCTGGTGTAATTGAAGCTGGTAAGAGCTTAGGAATACCAAGTAAAATAATATTTTATAAAATTCAAATTCCAATCGCTATTAGACAATCATTACCAGCTTATGGAAATGAAATAATCTTAATGATGAAAGGAACCTCTCTGGCAAGCACAGTTACTCTCATGGATTTAACTGGTGTTGCAAAATATATTATTTCAACAACTTTTAAACCTATTGAAGTATTTATTGTGGCTGGAGGAATATACTTATTTATGACATTTATAATTCACAATGTGATAAAATTTTTAGAAAAAAAATATAGCTTTAACTCATAAATGAATAAATTTTTTTCAGTAATCATAATCACCTTATCTTTTATCTTTGTTTTAGTAGCAGAGCTGAATGCTAGTGATATTTGTGAAAAAGAAAAAAAATACAGTCAGGCCTGGTATTACAATAATTGTGATGGGAATATTTTACAATCTACTGATCAAAAACCAAATAAATCTCATTTAAAAAAAGGAAAGAACAATCCATGGAAAGGTTATCCATATAATTCAGGAGAAATTCCATTTGATGCAAAGCCTGATGAAAAAATTTTAAAACATTATTTAAAAAAATATATTAGTTATTCTAAATTAGAAAACAGACCTGGATTTAAGATAAAGAAATCAAAAAATTTTAAAAAATTTGAATTTGATTTAAAAAAAGATGAATATGTAATTAAACAATTAAATAAAACAGCTCTTTTAAGTTACCTAGAGTATGTAGATGGAAAAGTTGTAGTAGATGAAATAACTCCCAAAGATAGATTCGGTAAGATTTTTAAAAATAATTCTAAATATGTCTCTAATTCAATGGGGAAATCAATAATTTCTTATATCACTGGTCATGCAATTTGCAGAGGTTATATCACTGGAATCAATCATAAATTAAATGACTGGCCTATTTTAGAGAACACTCTTTATTATGATCAACCAATAATCAATCTCTTAAATATGGCTTCAGGAGATTATAAATACATAAAATCTAAAGGTGGAGGAGAGTTTAAAAATTCAAGTAGATGGGTCAATGAATATTCTGTTCAAAGTTTTATGAAAATTGAAATGAAAAATACAACACCTGGTAAAAATAAATATCATTATTCAAATCTAAATACCAATCTTATAGGAAGTTATGTTTTGTATAAAATGGGTAGAAAAGATTTTAAAAAAATGTTGAATGAAATTTTTGCAGACAAAGTTGGAATAGAATACGACATGGTAATAAAACAGCAACCAAAAGCAAGTCGAAGTCAAGCATCCTTAACTTATGGAATGCATGTCACGAGATATGATTATCTTAGAATTGCTGTTGCAATGCTTGATGATTGGAACAACAATACATGTGAAGGGCAATATTTAAAATCTTTAGATGAAAACAGAATCTATAAAGGTAAAACAAATAACGTAAATAACACAGACGCATTTTCACACCCTAAGCATTATGGCGGTCAGTTTCATATAGGGATCTCTGGAAAAAGAGACAAACCAATTTTCATATTAGATGGTTTTGGTGGACAAAATATTACAATCGATTTTGAGAATAATAGAATAATTGCAATTTTGTCTATCCATAGAGATCATAACTGGATGAAGTTAGTTCACAGTAAATTTTAAAGAATAACAAGATCCAATTTTTGGTTTCCAAGTCTTTCATTTCCATTTTCAGTAACTAAGTAAGTTTCACCTAAGTTCATCGCTAATTGATTTTCAGAGTCCATTAAAATCATATGCATAAAGAAAATATTTCCAGGTTGAATAATATATGGATTACCAGTGTAAAGCATTGGCCAGTCCATCCAATTAGGGGAAAAAGTTGATCCTAGTGAATAACCACAAGCATTCATTCTTGATTTATTATAACCAAGATCATCAAAAGTTTTTGCGTGTACATCAAACACTTCTCCAACCTTATTACCTGGTTTCAATTTATTTTGACAATTTGTTAAAGCTTCAACACAGGCTTCATGCATCTTAATATGTTTCGGATCAGCCTTTCCTATAGGAATAGTTCTAAACATTGCTGAATGATAATGTTTATAAGTTCCAGCCCATTCGATACTTAATTGATCTTGATTTGATAAGTTTCTTTTTTCAGCTTGGTATCGACACAAAAGAGCATTATGTCCTGACCCAATAATATATTCGTTAGCAGGGTAGTCTCCTCCTCCTTCTAAAACTGCTTTTTGCATTTCTGCCAAAATTTTTGCTTCACTTGCACCAGCTTTAGTATTTTTCCAGGCTTGATCTAAAGCATTATCTGCTAGCTCAGCTGCCTTTTTGACAAAAACTATTTCTTCTTTAGATTTTATAACTCTAAGCTTTGTTATTAATTCAGATTGATCTTCAATATTACAATAATTTTCTAAAGATTTATTTAATCTTAAAGCATTTCTTCCAGTCATTCCGTAAGCTTCATATTCAATTCCTATATTTTTTCCTTCTAAATAAAGTTCATTTAAAATTACTTTAAGATCTTCAGTTGGATTTGAACCATCTTTATCAACCCAAATTCTAATATCCTCAATATTAGAAGTGTTTTGTGCTTGTCGTAAATCAGGCGCTCTAGTTAAAAGTATTACATTTCCATTTTTATCTAAAACTAAAGTTTGAAAAAAAACATAACCAAAGGTGTCATATCCAGTCAACCAATACATAGACTCTTGTCTAAACATTAATAGAGCATCAAGATTTTGCTCTTTCATTGATTTTAAAATTTTTGATTTTCTATTTGAAAACTCTTCTTTTGAAAAATGAAGTGCCATTAAATTATTTAATAACTAGTATACTCTTTAATTTCCTTGATTGTTGATCCTGTGTGATTATTGATTTCTAATTTAATCTTTGCACGATCATCATTTAAAAAATGGACATCTCTTGAAAGTTTAATGAATTTTTCTCCAAAATCTTTATCTTTTTCACACTTTCTTTTGTCATCTTCAATAACCCAAAGCTTAGCATTTATTTCTTTTAGAGATTGATAAAGACTATTCAGTTTTTCATCAGACTTAACATTATTTTCAAGCTGATTTTTTAATATAGAGTGTTCATTATTAATAAATTTTAATTTTTCTGGATCTTTTATTTTTACTTGTTTGATCTCTAAAATGGAAATTTTATCTAAAAGTTCACCAATTGAAACTTCTACTATAATTTTATTCATAAAATTTAATACTGTGTTATCTTGTTATAAATATGTCTAATATTTTAATTATCAAACATGGTTCTTTAGGAGATATAGCGCAAGCATGTGGTGCAATTCAAGATATATCTGAAAATCATAAAAATGATCAAATATATTTACTTACAACTAAACCATACTTTGATTTATTTAAGAAAAATCCTTTTATTCATGAAGTGATTTTAGACAAAAGATTACCAAGATATAATCTAATTTATTTATATTTTCTTATGCGCGAAATTAAGAAACATAATTTTTCAAAAGTTTTTGATCTTCAAAATTCATCTAGAACGAATTTTTACAAAAATATTCTTTTTCCTAAAGCAGGAAATGAAGTTTGGTCTAGTTCTATCACAACTTTACCATCGGATGAAAATAAAGAAGAGTTTGATAAAAATTCTGTCCTGGAGAGATTTAATTACCAATTAAAAGAATCTGGTTTGAATACATCTAATACTTTAAAACCTGATTTTAATTGGGCTTCTACAGATATCAGCGAAATTAAAAATTTTTATATGCTTGATAAATATATTCTATTATTTCCTTTTTGTTCACCACATTTGACAATAAAAAAATGGCCCCATTATAATAAACTTATTCAATTGATTACTGATAGCCACGGTGATGAGTATAAAATTGTAACTGCTCCAGGTCCCTTAGAAATTAATGAAGCAATAGATATTAATGCAATAGCCTTGTTAGATAATGGAAGAGCACTTGATATATCTCAACTCACTTCTTTAATTAAGGGCAGTTCCTTTGTGGTTGCTAATGATACTGGTCCTGCACATATTTCAGCTCATACCGGAACCAAAGGACTTACATTGTTTGGTAAACACACTACTGCTTATAAAGTTAGTATTGAAAGAGATAATTTTAAAGCAATCGAAGTTGCTGACCTCAATAATTTAAGTGCTGAAAAAGTTTTTGAAAGATTATCTAATTCTTTATCTTAATTAAGAATTTTTTTATATTCGTTAAATATTTTATTCCACTCAAACTTTGCAACATACTCTTTAGCATTTTTACCAAGCTCTAAATATTTTTTGTTTTCTATCATAGAATCTAAAGAGGAATAAACATCTTCTAAATTACTTCCATCACAAATTAATCCTGTTTTGTCATGATCAATTGCATCTGCAGCACCACCATCTTTTCCACCAAGAGAGGGGATACCGTATTGTGCGGCTTCCACATAAGCAATTCCAAATCCTTCAACAGAAGTCTTGTGTATTATTGACGGCATCACAAAAATATTAGATTTAGCCAATAGCGAATGTTTTAAATCATCACTTATGTCATTAAAAAACATCACTTGTGTGCTTAAATCTAATTCTTTTACTAGCTCTTTAATGTTATCTAGTTCATCTCCGTCTCCAATACACACATAGACAATATCAGGATACTTTTGTTTTAAATTTCGTAAAGCCATAATTACTTTTTCATGATTTTTTCTTTTATCAAATCTTGATATGGTAATAAGACGTGGAGTTTTTACTTTTAATAAGCTCTCAACTTTATCAAGAGATTTTTTATTTAATTCTGGACCAGGATTTACTCCGGGATTAATCACAACTATTCTATTAGCTTCAACACCATTATTCATTGCTAAATTTTTTGTATACTCTGAATTAGCGATTACTTTTTCTACATTATTTAAAACCTTATTAGCTCTTTTATTTAAGGAGCTTCCCTTAGTGTGATTAATTTCTTTACCATGTATTAGGCAATATTTCTTTTTATTTGTATTGATTAATTCTAAACTCTTCCAATGATCAGCAATAACACATTGAACTTTATTTTCCTTTAAATATTCATTAATTAATTGAGCTTTTCTAATTTTTCTTAAAAATTTTATTCCACCAACTCTTTCTATTGAAAAGTTTTCTTTATTATCAAATTCCTTATGATTTTCTTGATAATCTGCAAAAACTTTAATCATAAAGTTTTTAGACATTTCTTTACTAAGACCCCACATTAAACTTTGCATGCCACCTAATTCTGGAGGAAAGGCTCTTGTAACTATCAAATACATTAACTATTTTTCCACTTTATGCTACAACCAGCGCTTGGAGTTTGACTTTCAGGTCCTTTTCCTGTTTCACCTATTAGCTTCATTGCTTTAAACAAATCACTTTCACCATCTCTTACTGGAACTAAGTTTTTAAGTTCTCTTAATCTTCCTCTGTATTGAAGTTCTAAATTTTTATTATATCCAAAAAAATCGGGAGTGCATACAGCATCGTAGGTTCTAGCTATCTCTTGAGTTTCATCCACTAAATAAGGAAAACTAAACTGATTTTTGTTTCTAAATTCAATCATATTTTCAAAAGAGTCTTCAGGATAATTTTCAGCATCATTTGCACAAATTGCTACTGAATTTATTCCTAGATCTTTTAATTTTTTACAGTCTTCTACTATATCTTTTGTAACTGCTTTAACGTAAGGACAATGATTACAGATAAACATAATCAAAGTTCCATTTTCACCTTTAACATCATTTAAAGAAATAATTTTATTATCAGTAGATTTAAGCTTAAAGTCATGAGCCTTTTGGCCGAAATCACATATTGGAGTTTGTATTGGCATAATGTAATAATATATAAATTATGTTTTACGATTTAAAAGATAAAAAACCAAAAAACTCTGGCGATAATTGGGTAGCTCCTAATGCAACCATAATAGGTGATGTTACATTAGAAAAGAACTCTAGTATTTGGTTTAATGCAGTTTTAAGAGGGGATATTGAAAATATCTACATAGGTGAGGGGTCAAATGTTCAAGACGGAAGTGTTTTACATACCGATCCAGGCTGTCCTTTAAAAGTTGGTAAAGATGTAACAGTTGGACATTTAGTTATGCTTCATGGCTGTATTATAGGAGACAATAGTTTAATTGGAATAGGTGCAGTGATTCTCAATAAAGCTAAAATTGGAAAAAATTGCATCATAGGAGCTAAAGCTTTGATTACAGAAAATAAAGTTATACCAGACAACTCATTGGTAGTTGGTTCACCAGGCAAAGTGGTGAGAGAAGTAACCGAGGAAGAAAAAAAAGCTGTTGCAGAAAATACTAGACATTATCAAGATAATTGGAAAAGATATTCTAAATCAATTTTTTAATTAAGATGAAAAAGCTAAAACTATATTTTATTCTATTATTTTTATGTCTGATATTTTCAACACCAAGTCATGCTGAATGGAAATTTATAGCAAGAACTGTAGACTCAGATAAATATTATATTGATACTAATAGAATAATTAAAAAAAATGAATTAATTTATTACTGGGAATTAACCGATTATGTTGATGAAGGTGGATATGGTTATTTGTCTGATATAACTCGAGTAGTTGTGGATTGTGATTTAAACAGATACAAAAATCTTCAAATAACAAACTACAAAGGTGAAATGGGAACTGGTAACATAACGGGATCTGGAGAAATTAGTAAAACATGGGTTTATCCTACGCCAAACAGTATTA
>CABXBX010000018.1 GCA_902510495.1 uncultured Pelagibacteraceae bacterium | reverse complement strand
AAAACAAAAACAAACCTGACCCAACTGCTCTGAATGACATCCATCCAGTTACAAAAATAATCCAATTTAATTTCATTTGAGAATTACATATCAGAAAAAAACTCAATTACAATGTCATCACAAAGAAATCCTAGATTAACTATGTACCCTACTATGTACCTTTCAAAAAAGTCATGTATTATGTTATGTATTGATTTGGGTCGGGCAACAGAACGCCCCTATTTTTATGATTAATTTTATCAAAAAAAACTTAACAAAATTTATTGAATCTAAAAGATATTTATATTTTTTACCAAGACCGTTAAGGATGAAGTTATTTAGTATAAAAAAATTGAAATATTATAAAACTAAGACAGGAAACTATTATTTACCAAAATATGCTTATAAAGATATTATTAGAAATTGTATAATTAATGACACCATATTCGATGATCATATATATCAAATAGCTAAAGAATACATAAAACCAAATTCAATAGTATTAGACTTGGGATCTAATTTCGGACAACTGGGTATTCTTTTTTCAAAAATACAAAAAGATGTGGATGTATATTGTTTCGAATCATCCAGGTATATATTTGAAATTTTAAAAAAAAATATTGATATCAATAATGCAAATGCAATACCTTTTAATTGCGTTATTGGTAACAAAAGTGGAACTAAATTAAAGATAAAAACTGCTTCTCTAAAAGATTACAATACATATGGATCAAACATAATTGAAATAGCTAATGATCAAAATAATGATTTTGAAGAAGTTGAGCAAAAAAAGATTGATGATTTTGATTTTAAAAAAAAAATTACATTTATGAAAATTGATATTCAGGGTTACGACTTAATGGCTCTAAAAGGTTCTATTAAAACTATATTAAAACATAAAATGCCAATAGTTTTTGAATATTCTCCAGAGTATTCCGAACAACTTAATTACACTTTTAGTGACTTTGAAAAGTTTATTGAAAGTATTGATTATTATGTTGTAAAAAAAATTGATTATTATAACTATCTTATAAAACCAAAATAATTTTTAACTTTTATATTATTTACTTAAATGAAATTATTAAAAAATTTAGCCTATTTACTAATAATTAACATTTTAATAATTTTATTAGTTGTAGGATATGTTGTTAATAAAAAAAATTCTTCCTCAAAAAGGAACGAAATATCAAATCTTAATTTACAAATAAATGTTAAAAATAAACAGTTAGCTAATATTCAAAAAAAATTTTTAGATCTTGAAAGTAATATTAATGATTTTTTAAATAAAGATTATATTGAATTTTCAAAAATAATTGAAGATAAAAAGATTAAGGAAATTAATAATTTCAAATTAACCAAATATAAAACTGAAGATATTGTATTTGGTGGAAACTTTAAAGCTCTCGCCACTGCTTATATTGATTTTTATAATGATGATAAGAAAATAATTTTAGCAACATCAGATGGTATTTTTGCAACCAGTAACTTAATAAATTTGAAAAAATTTAATAAAATAAAATCAAATTTTTTTAATTTTGTTAATTATGAAAAATTTTATACACAACCTCAATACGGAATTAAGGACATTTTAATCCATAATGATGATCTATATGTTTCATTGATAAGCAAATTAAATCAAGACTGTTACAATTTTAGAATACTAAAATCAAAAGTTAACCAAAAAAAATTAATATTTGAAATGTTTTATGAAATACCAGATTGTGTAAATGAGGATAATGATCATCAATATTATGCAGGTCAAGGAGCTGGTGGAAGAATGTATATTAAAAATGACACAATTTTATTAACTACAGGTGAATTTAGAAATAGACCCTTAGCACAAAATAAAAATAGCTTTTATGGAAAGATTTTAGAAATCAATTTAGATTCAAAAAAAGCTAAAATTGTTTCACTTGGTCATAGAAATCCACAAGGATTATATTATAGTGATAAATATGATTTTATTATTTCCACAGAACATGGACCTAAAGGAGGGGATGAAATAAACATCAATCATAAACCTTCTGAAATAACAAAAAATTTTGGTTGGCCAATTTCGTCATATGGAGAACATTATTACAAAAACCATCCAGACAAAATTTTAGAAGAGGCGCCTCTAAACAAATCACATAAGAAATTTAGTTTTGAGGAACCAATTAAATATTTTGTTCCATCAATAGGAATTAGTGAAATTATTTCTTTGTCTAAAAGTGATGATCAATTTTTGATAGGAGCGTTAGGTAATGAAATAGTTGAACAAGACTTAGGATTACATTTAATAAAGCTAGATGATAAAAAAGAAAAAGTAATTAAACACGATTATATCTCATTAAATGAAAGAGTAAGAGATATTGTTATTTCAAAGAATAAAGAAGTAATAATTTTGTTTTTAGAAACCTCTAGCTCATTAGCAATATTGAAAAAATAAAATAATTAATTTTAATAAAAATTTATCTCTTTGTGATTAATTATATCTAAACACCTGATTAGATAATCTTTTTTTATTTTTTTATTTCGGCCTGTGCAGCAGCTAATCTTGCAATTGGAACTCTGTATGGAGAGCACGAAACATAATTCAAACCTACTTTTGAGCAAAAATAAATACTTTTTGGATCGCCACCATGTTCACCACATATTCCTAATTTTATATTTTTATTTTGTTTTTTTCCATTCAAAACAGCTATTTCTACTAAATCTTTAACTCCTTCGTCTATTGAAATAAATGGATCAATTGTGAAAATTTTATTTTCGATATAATCATTTAAAAATTTTCCACTATCATCTCTACTTATACCAAAAGTAGTTTGGGTTAAATCATTTGTTCCAAAACTAAAAAATTCTGCATGTTTTGCAATATCCTTTGCTTTTATTGCTGCTCTAGGCAACTCAATCATTGTTCCAACTAAAAATTCTATTTTAATATTATTTTCATTTTGAACTTTTTTTGCTGTTCTGATCACAAGATTTTTCATTATCTTTATTTCAGCTTCTGTAGAGACAAGTGGGATCATTATTTCTGGAAAAGCAAATTTTAGCTTTTTCTTTTTTAAATCTGATAAAGCTTCAAAAATAGCCCTACATTGCATCTCATAAATTTCAGGAAATGAAATTCCCAATCTACAACCTCTATGTCCTAACATTGGATTTTGTTCATGAAGTTCTTCAATTCTTGACTCGACTTCTTTGAAGTTTGTGCCTACGACATTAGCCACTTCTAAAATTTCTTTTTGAGATTTTGGCAAGAATTCATGTAAAGGTGGATCTAATAGACGAACAGTAACAGGTAAACCATGCATAATTTTAAATATTTCTATAAAATCCTTTTTTTGATGTGGTAAAAGTTTTTTTAATGCTTTTGCTCTATCCTCCTGAGTTTTGGAAAGTATCATTTCCCTCACTGAAAGAATTCTCTCTTCATCAAAAAACATATGCTCTGTTCTACAGAGCCCAATACCTTCAGCTCCAAAATCTCTAGCTGTCTTTGTATCTAAAGGTGTTTCTGAATTCGTCCGAACTTTTAATTTTCGAATTTCATCAGCCCAGCCCATCAATTTAGAAAAATCACCTGAAATTTCTGGTTTCACTGTTGGTACATTTCCTATAATAATTCTACCTGTTGAGCCGTCAATCGTAATAATATCTCCCTCTTTAATTTCTCTCGAAGAAGTTTTGAAAATTTTTTTTTCATAATTTATATCAATTTCACTTGAACCAGATACGCATGGTCTTCCCATTCCTCTTGCAACAACAGCAGCATGGCTGGTCATTCCCCCTCTCGCTGTTAATATTCCTTTTGCAGCATGCATACCCTGAATATCCTCTGGGGATGTTTCTAATCTTACTAATATAACATCTTGCATCATATCATTTAGTCTTTCAGCTTCCTCAGATGTAAAAACTACTTTGCCACTAGCAGCCCCAGGTGAAGCTGGCAAACCATTCGCAATTACTTCTATAGAACTTTTTTCATCCAGAGTTGGATGCAATAATGTATCTAATGTATTAGGATCTATTCTTAAAACCGCTTCTCTTTTTGAAATTAATTTTTCTTTAACCATGTCGACAGCAATCTTTACTGCAGATTTTGAGGTTCTTTTACCTGATCGAGTTTGTAGTATCCAAAGTTTATTGTTTTCAACTGTAAATTCAACATCCTGCATGTCTTTGTAATGGTTCTCAAGTTTTTTAAGAATCTTATATAATTCTAAATAAACTTTTGGCATTGCTTCTTCCATCGAAAGCTCTTTAACTTTGGCTTCTTTTTTTGCTTTCATTGTAATGTATTGTGGTGTTCTCGTACCAGCAACTACATCCTCTCCTTGAGCATTAATTAAATATTCACCATAAATATTATTTCGTCCATCAGAAGGATTTCTGGTAAAAACTACTCCTGTGGCACAATCATTACCCATGTTTCCAAAAACCATTGATTGGACATTAACAGCCGTTCCCCACTCTGATGGAATTTGATTTAATTTTCTATAAACTTTTGCTCTATTACTTTCCCAAGATAAAAATACAGCACTGATTGCTCCAAATAATTGTTGATAAACATCCTGAGGAAAAAATTTTTTTGTTTTTTCTTTAACTACTTTTTTAAAATCATTTATTAATCTATCCCAATCATCTTCATCTAAATCTGTGTCTAATAAAACACCCTTTGTTAATTTATAGTTTTCAATTAATTCTTCAAAATGATAGTTTTCAACACCCATGACTACATTTCCATACATCTGGATAAATCTTCTATAGCTATCTTTTGCAAATCTTCCATTTGAGCTTTTTTTTGATAAAGCAATAACAGTTTTATCATTAAGTCCTAAATTAAGTATTGTATCCATCATTCCTGGCATAGAAACTCTTGCACCCGATCTTACAGATAACAATAAGGGATTTTTTAAATCTCCAAACTTTTTGGATACATCCTTTTCAACAACTTTTAATTCTTTCTTAATTTGACTAATTAATTTTAAGTTTAATTTTTTTTTTTCTTTGTAAAATATTTCACATAACTTTGTAGAAATAGTAAAACCAGGTGGTACCGGAAGACCCATTCTACCCATTTCTGATAAATTGGCACCTTTTCCTCCTAAAAAATTTTTGGGATTTTTAATTTTTTTCGATTCTTTTGACTTAAAGTTTAAAATTAATTTATTCATTATTATTTATTTTTAACATCTGAAAATTTATAAAATTTTGAAAGGTTTTACATAACATATTGATAAGTTCCAATCTGTTTTTTCTTAAAGTTTCATTTTCTTCATTAACTTTAACATTGTCAAAAAACTCAAAAATCTCTTTCTTTGAACCTGCTAAAATTGATAATGATTGTTCGTAATTTTCATCATTATTGATATGTAAATAATATTTTTTAATCTCATTTATCTTTTTATATAAATTTTTCTCAAATTCAGTTTTAAAAATACCAGGATCAGTTGCATTAGTTATTTCAATTTCTCTATTTTTTAATTCGCTGTCTAATATATTCGAAGCTCTTTTATAACAAGAAGTAATATCAATTCCGGCCTGGTTATTAATAATCTTATTTAAAGTAATAGCTTTTTCAAAAGATGAAAATAATTTGTTAAGTGAAAAAGATGAAATCGTTGCATCGATTATATCTAAACGGATTTTTTTTTCTTTCATATAATATCTAAATCTATCTTTTAAAAAATTATTTAATTCCTTTTGTGAATTTTGGTTAGTAAAATTACAACCTTGATCTTGGTATAGTCCTGAAGAATAACTTAATAAATCATTTACTTTTAAATCTTTTTTATTTTCAATTATTATTTTGATGATACCGAGTGCAATTCTTCTTAGTGCAAATGGATCTTTAGAACTCGTGGGTTTTTCGTCAATTCCAAAAAAACCAACTAAAGTATCAATTTTGTCTGTAACAGATAATGCAACACTAAAAGGTTTTTTAGGGACTTTAGAGTTAAACCCAATGGGCAAATATTGTTCGGCTATTGCTAAAGAAATATCTTTATCAAATCCCTGGTGAGTTGAGAAATATCCTCCCATAATTCCTTGAAGCTCTGGGAACTCTCCAACTAAATCAGAAGTTAAATCTGTTTTACAAATTGATGCAGATAACTCTACTTTTTCTTTACTAATTAATAATTCATCAGAAATTAACCCGCCTAGTTTTCTCATTCGTTGAACTTTGTCAAAATATGTTCCCAGTCCTTTGAAAAAACTCATTGATTTTAATTCTGAAACTTTTTTAACTAAATTTTGGGTTTTGTCTTTATTCCAAAAAAATTCTGCATCACTAAGCCTAGCTTCAATAACTCTTTCATTTCCAATTTTTATCAATCCTTTTTGGTCTTTTTTATTAGCAACAATTAAAAATTCATTTGTAATTTCACCTTTATTATTGAAAATAGGGAAATATTTTTGATGAGATTGCATAGTTAAAGTTAAAATTTCTTTTGGAATAGATAAAAATTTTTTATCAAAAATACACACTAAAACGTTAGGACTATCTACTAAATTTATTACTTCATCTAACAATCTTGGATTGTTTTCAATCACTAGTTTTCTTTTACTAAGAATTTTTGAAAATTCTCTCTCAATTAACTCCTTCCTCTTTTCTTGATCAACGAGTATTCCTTGTTTTTTGAAGTATTTTTCATACGTTTTAAAATCTTTAAAAATTCTTTTTTTTTCCTCAAAATCTTTATCAATGTAGGTAGAATTTGAAGAAGATATGTGATGAAATTCAAAATTAATCACCATCTTATCAAATACTGATAAAATTGATTTTAAGGGTCTTCCCCAATTTAGATTAAATTCTCCCCATTTCATCGATCGTTTCCATTTATAGCTTTCAAGTAATTTTGGAATAAACTCAATCAACAAATCATTAGTTTTTAATAACTTGGATTTTGTTTTAAAAAAATAAAACTCACCTTTTTCAGTTTTTTTTTTAAATAAATCTTTTTTTTCTATTCTATTTGACCTAATAAAACCTTCCAATGCTTGTTCAGGAGCATTGGTGTTTGGACCTTTAATATCTTCAGATAATATTTTTATTTGTTTATCTAAACCTTCAAAAACTACAATCAATCTATTAGGTGTTGATAATGAAAAACTTTTCTTAGATTTAATAGATTTTTCTGAAAAGAATTTTTGAAATTCTTCTAAAAGATTTTCACGTAAATTTTTCTGAAGTCCTGCTGGAATTTCTTCACTAAATAACTCTAAAAAAAATTCTGACATTTTAAACTTGTGTATCAATCCATATTGCAGCAGCTGATTTTGTAATTTCTCTTATTCTACCAATATATTCTGCTCTTTGAGCTACACTAATTGCTCCTCTAGCATCTAAAACATTGAATACATGACTTGCTTTTAAACATTGGTCGTAAGCTGGTAAAGAAATTTTTTTATCAACCAAAGATTTAGCTTCACTTTCAAACATATCAAACATTTTTAAAAGATTTTCTGTGTTAGCATGTTCAAAATTATATGCAGAAAATTCTTTCTCAGATTGATGAAAAACTTCTCGATATTCAACATTTTCATTATTCCAAATTAAATCATAAACATTTTTTTTTTCTTGAGTGAACATACAAATTCTTTCTAAACCATATGTAATCTCCACTGAAACTGGTTTGCATTCAAAACCAGCCATTTGTTGAAAATATGTAAACTGAGTAATTTCCATTCCATCACACCATACTTCCCAGCCTAGACCAGCCGCTCCTAAAGTTGGACTCTCCCAATCATCTTCAACAAATCTAATATCATGACTCTTATGATCTATACCAATTACTGATAAACTATTTAGATATAGTTTTTTTATATTTGAAGGAGATGGTTTTATAATAACTTGAAATTGATAATAATGCTGAAGTCTATTTGGATTGTCTCCATATCTTCCATCTGTTGGCCTTCTCGAAGGTTGTACGTAAGCAGCTTTCCACGGTTTAGGTCCAAGAGATCTTAAAGTAGTTGCTGGATGAAATGTTCCTGCTCCAACTTCCATATCATATGGTTGTAAAATTATACATCCCTGTTTACTCCAAAATTTTTGCAAATTTAAAACCGTATCTTGAAAAGTTTGAAACTTTGGTTTTTTTGTAATTTTTTTAGAGGCCATATCTTTGCCAAACAGATTTTTCATCCAGTATATTTGCTAATTGATCCACATGATCATTTGATGATGATAATTTTTTACTTAACCAGCTTTTTGATTTTTCAAATTTTTTAATTACCACATCTTCTCCATATTTTTCTCTCAAAATTTGATTGGCATCTCCAATATTATCTATTAATCCAAGATTTTTTGCTTTACTACCTGACCAAAATTCTCCTGAGAAAAGTTCAACTTCTGATTTTTTAAGTTTTGAACCTCTGCTTTTTTCCACAACATCAATAAAATCTCTATGCAAATCTAGCTGAATGTTTTTTAATCTTTCAATATCTTCTTTTTTTTCATCAAGAAAAGGATCAAGAGTACTTTTATTTTTACCAGCAGTATGAACCCTTCTTTCAACTCCAATTTTTTTTATTAATTCAGTAAAACCAAATGAAGAATAAATAACTCCAATAGAACCAATTATTGAACTGGAATTTGCATAAATTTCATCACCAGAGCATGCAATTAAATATCCACCTGATGCAGCAACATCTTCGGCAAAAACAATAACTTTTTTTTTATTTTTTTTAGCCTGTTGTCTAATAAAACTATATATTAAATGAGACTGAACTGGAGACCCACCTGGAGAATTTATGGTAATTGCAACACATGGTGCTTTTTTTAGTGCAAAAGCTTTTGAAATGATCTCCTCTTGACTCGAAAAATCTATTCCTTGTTTGAACTTTCCAACATTTCCAATAACTCCACTTAATTTTATATGTGGAACAATTTTTTTTTTTTTAAAAAAAGAGAACATTTTTAATCTTTATAGAACTTTTAATTGAATATAAAGACACCTTATAATTGAAGATTTAGGTGCGTCAATTGATAAGTAATAAATATAAACTTATTGTACTAATTTATTAACATTTATGGGAACTGTAATACAGCTTAAAAACCAAATTAATAATTCTTATTTTCAATTAAAAAAATCCGTTGAAAATAAATTATTATTAGTTGAAGAAAAAATTAGACTCAAATTATCGAGTGATGTTGATTTGGTTAAAAAAATGACTGACTATCATCTTGATACTGGTGGCAAAAGATTAAGAGCTTTGCTAACTTTAGGTTCTGCTAAAATATGCGGTTATTCGAAAGGCACTAGAGATATTAACTTAGCAGCCTGTGTAGAATTAATTCATTCTGCAACTTTAATGCATGATGATGTTATAGATGATGGTTCTATAAGAAGAGGAAAAAAAACAATAAATAAAATTTGGGATAATCACTCATCGGTATTAGTTGGTGATTATTTATTAAGTAGATGCTTTGAAATGATGGTAGAGGATGGAAACTTGGAGGTTCTAAAATTATTATCATCAACTTCTTCAAAAATCGCTCAAGGAGAAGTTTTACAACTTCAACATCAAGGTGAAGTTGACATGCTAGAAGAAACATATCTTAAAATTATATCTGCAAAGACTGCTGAATTATTTGCAGCCGCCACAAAAGTTGGAGCAATTTTATCAGATATGAAAATGAAAGAAAAAGAAGCTTTAGAGTTTTATGGCAGGAATCTTGGTCTAACTTTTCAAATTGCTGATGATACTCTAGATTATAATTCAGATTTAAAGTTATTTGGAAAAAAAATTGGTAAAGATTTTTATGAAGGTAAAGTTACACTTCCTATTATTTTATTATTTCAAAAAGCAAATAATCAAGAAAAAATAAAACTTAAAGACATTTTTTTAAAAGATAATAGAGATGAGGGTGATTTAAGTTATACTTTAACTTTAATTAAAAAATATGATGTAATCAAAGATTGTTATCAAAAAGCTCAGCACTATATTAATCTAGCCTCTAACTCACTATCGGTATTTAGTGATTGTGAAGAAAAAAATATTCTTGAAAATCTAACTTCATTTAGTTTATCAAGGAATTTTTAGGGACTTAAAAGTTTTTTAATCCAATTATTATCTTTATCTAAAGAATATTTTAGTCTTTCATGTATTCTGTTTTCTCCATCTAACCAAAATTCAATACTTGATGGTTTTAAATTCCAACCAGACCAGTGATCGGGTCTTGGAACTTTATCTTTACCATTGTATTTCTTTTTAAAGCTTTCCAAAGAATTTAGAAGCTCATCTCTACTTTTCAAAATACTACTTTGTTTAGAAGCCCATGCCCCTATTCTGCTTTCATAGGATCTGGTATTATAATAATCATTTGCTGTTTTATCATCTACTAACTTTAAAGTACCAACAATTCGTATTTGTCTTAATAAACTTTTCCAATGGAAACACATTGTAGCATTTGGATTTTCTTTTAACTCATTTCCTTTTTGGCTATTTAAATTTGTATAAAAAATGAATCCATTTTTATCAAAACCTTTAAGTAGAACCATTCTTACTGATGGGACACCAGTCTTGCTGGCTGTTCCCAGGGCTAAGGCGTTAGGATCATTTATCTCTTTCTTTTTAGCCTCATCAAACCATTTTTGAAATAACTTAAATGGATCATCAAGATCTAAAAAGCATTTATTAAGCCCTAATGAGTTTTTTTGATTCATAATTTAAACAAAATAATCTATACAATATAAATAATGTCATTTAATACTTTTGGAAAGTTTTTTCGTTTCACAACATGGGGAGAGTCCCATGGGCCAGCTATTGGCTGTATAATTGATGGTTGTCCACCACTAATTCAGCTCAAAGAACAAGATATTCAAAAGGAATTAGATAAACGAAAACCAGGCCAATCAAAGTTCACAACCCAAAGAAAAGAAAGTGATAAGGTTCAGATTCTATCTGGAGTATTCAAAGGTAAGACGACTGGTACGCCAATATCATTAATAATTTATAATGAGGATATGAGATCAAAGGATTATAAAAATATTAAAGATAAATTTAGACCAGGTCATGCTGATTATACTTATTTTAAAAAATATGGTATCAGAGATTATAGAGGTGGAGGACGATCTTCTGCAAGAGAAACTGCAGCAAGAGTAGCCGCAGGCGCTATCGCAAAAAAAGTTTTAGAAAAAAAATTAGGTAAAAAATTTAAGATTTCTGCTGCGGTAACTCAACTTGGTATTCTTGGTTGTGATACTACAAAATGGAATGATAAAGTAATTTATAAAAATCCTTTTTTTTGTCCAGACAAATCAATGTTAAAAATCTGGGAAAAATATTTATTAAGCATTAGGAAAGCAGGATCTTCTTGTGGAGCCGTAATTGAAGTTAGAGCCAATGGAGTTCCTGCGGGTTTAGGCGCGCCTATTTATTCAAAGTTAGATTCTGATATTGCTTCAGCAATGATGAGTATAAATGCAGTTAAAGGAGTAAATATTGGATCAGGTATGAATTCTGCTCAGTTATCGGGTGAAGAAAATTCGGATGAAATTTCACAAAATAAAAAAAAGATGAAATTTAGTTCAAACAATGCGGGTGGAATACTTGGTGGTATCTCCTCTGGACAAGAAATAATTGTTTCTTTTGCTGTTAAACCTACATCTTCAATTTTAAAAAGCAGAAAAACAATAAATAAATTTGGAAAAAATACTACAATATCCGTAACTGGTAGACATGATCCTTGTGTTGGTATTAGAGCAGTTCCAGTTGGTGAAGCTATGCTTTCATGTGTATTACTAGATCATTATCTAATGAATAAAGCACAGTGTGATTAAGTTAAACTATTTCTGTTTTTGCAAAACAATATTTGAGTTCAAAACATCCAAAACTTTTTCTTCAATTGAGCTAGAGTCTAAATTTGCAACTTTATACATATTATCAGGTGTATCTTGATCTATAAAAATGTCTGGAAGTATCATTGATCTGAACTTTAAATTAGAATCCATTAATCCTTTTTTGGACAAGAAATTAACTACATGGGAACCAAAACCTCCAATAGATCCTTCCTCGATAGTCATAATTGCTTCATGAGTAGTCGCTAATTGCCAAATTAGATTTTCATCTAAAGGCTTTGCAAATCTTGCATCTACAATTGTTATGCTAATTCCTTTTTTTTTTAAATTTTCAGCTGCTTTTAATGTTTCGTTAAGCCTTGTGCCAAAATTTAAAATGGCCAATTTATTTCCTTCTAAAATTATTTTAGATTTACCTATTTCAATCTTTTCATTTATATTTGGTAGGACTGATCCAAACCCAGAACCCCTTGGGTATCTAAATGCACAAGGTCGGTCATTTATTTCTGTTGAAGTATTAATCATTCTTACCAGTTCAGCCTCATCACTGGCAGCCATTACTACAAAATTTGGCAATGTTGACAAATATGTTGTATCAAAGCTTCCAGCATGTGTCGGTCCATCAGCACCAACCAATCCCGCTCTATCTATTGCAAATCTTACAGGTAAACTTTGAATTGCTACATCATGGACTACTTGATCATATGCTCTTTGTAAAAATGTTGAATAAATTGCGGCGTAAGGTTTAAAATTTTCAGTAGCTAAACCAGCTGCAAATGTAACAGCATGTTGCTCAGCAATCCCAACATCAAAAGTTCTATTTGGAAACTCTTTACGGAAAATATCAAGGCCTGTACCATCTGGCATTGCCGCAGTGATAGCAACTATTTTACTGTCTTTTTTG
>CABXBX010000017.1 GCA_902510495.1 uncultured Pelagibacteraceae bacterium | reverse complement strand
TATTATTATTTTTCATCTAAATTTGAATATTAGCAAGGGATTCTGGTAATTCCTCACCAAAACACCTCTGATAATATTCAGCAATAGTATTTTTTTCAATTTCATCACATTTATTCAAAAAAGTAACTCTGAATGCATACCCTACATCTTTGAAAATTTCTGCATTTTCTGCCCAATGCAAAACAGTTCTAGGACTCATCACTGTTGAAATATCTCCTGCTATAAATCCTTTTCTAGTTAAAGATGCCACTTTAATCATATTAGAAACTTTTTCTTTACCTTTTGGATTGTTTAAAGCTTTATTTTTAGCTAAGACAATATCCATTTCTTTATCAAGATTTAAATAATTTAGAGTTGTAACAATATTCCACCTATCCATTTGACCCTGATTTATTTGCTGTGTTCCATGATAAAGTCCAGTTGTATCACCTAAACCAACAGTGTTAGAGGTGGCAAACAATCTAAAAAATTTATTTTGTTTTATAACTTTATTTTTATCTAAAAGTGTAAAATTACCCTCTGCTTCCAGAACTCTTTGAATAACAAACATAACATCAGGTCTTCCTGCATCATATTCATCAAAGACTAAAGCAACAGGGTTTTGAATAGACCATGGTAATATTCCTTCATTAAATTGAGTTACTTGTTTTCCCTCTTTTAAAACAATAGCATCTTTTCCAATTAAATCTATTCTACTTACATGGCTATCTAAATTAACTCTTATACAAGGCCAATTTAACCTAGCTGCAATTTGTTCTATATGAGTTGATTTTCCTGTTCCATGATATCCTTGAACTAAAACTCTTTTGTTAAACGCAAATCCAGAAATGATTGCAAGAGTAGTATCTCTATCAAATTTATAGTTCTTATCTATCTCTGGAACATATTCACTCTTTTCTGAGAAAGCATTCACTTCCATTTCTGATTCAATACCAAAAGATTGTTTTAATGAAACTTTCATATCAGGTTGAATATTAAGATTAGGTGTCAATTTTTTTCCTATAAGTATTTTTAAGTTGTGTATATGCTAAGGTAATTAATTTTAATTTTTCCTCGTATTTTTTATTACCAGAATTCATATCAGGGTGAAATTTTTTGACAAGTATTTTGAATTTTTCTTGAACTTTTTGCCATTTTAGACCCACTGAAATACCTAATATACTAAAGGCTTTTATGTCTTTGTGATCAAATTTAAATTGACGCATATGATTAAATTCACTTTTGAATTTTTCTTTATCAAGCTCATCTTTTAATGTGTCGTTCCATAAAACCTTAAAAAAATTATCTGAAGAACTAAAACTTTGTGTTGGTTTGTGCCAGATCATGTCAGATTTTAAAAAATCAATTACTTGCTTATCATCCATACCAGAAAAATAATTCCAGTTTTTGTTGAATTCTTTGACATGATCTAGACACAGCATTCTATATTTTTTGCTATTATCTTTTTCAATAGGTGCCCTGTATTCTCCTATTTCTTTACAATTATTCCAGTCGCAGATATTTTTCATGGTATATATTAAATAATATTTATGAATATAAATCAGTTAATTGCAAACGTAAAAGAAAAATTACAAAAACAAATAGTAATTGAAAATATTTTAATAGAAGATAAATCTTTTCTCCATAAAAATCATAGTGGAAATCAGCCCAATAAATTTCACTTAAAAATTTCTTTGAAATCTGATGAACTAAAAAAGATGAAAAGAATTGAAAGCTACAAAAAAATTCATAAAATTTTGGACAATGAATTAAATGAATTTATACATTCGCTACAAATTTTAATTCAATAACTCTTTTTTAATAAACAATCTTAAATTATTTTTGTTGTATTTCTGATTGATTAATGGACTTCCGATTCTTTTTAATAAAACTAAATTTATTTTGTTAGAAATATTTTTCTTATCTATCATCATAAAATGTATAATTTTATTAAGATCTTTTAATGAAAAATATTTTTTAATATCAGAGGGTAATTTTGGTTTACCAATGTGATCCATTAAAATTTTAAAATCAGTGATATTTAAAAGTTTATTTCTATAACTAAATCTCAATGCCGTTTTAATTCCTAGGATTACAGCTTCGCCATGATTTAATTTTTTTGAGTAACCCAAAGATGCTTCAAAAGCATGGGCAAATGTATGACCAAAATTTAGAACTTTTCTCATACCAATTTCTTTCTCATCTTTTTCGACGACAGATCGTTTAATTTTACAACTTTGACTTATAGCTTTTTCGATAAAAGGAGATTTAAGATCCACTATACTAAAATAATTTTTATCTAAATATTTAAAAAATGTTTTATTAGAAATTATTGAATGTTTTAAAATTTCACCATAGCCACAAATAATTTCCCTTTTATTTAAGGTTTTTAAAAAATCAATATCACTGATTACTAATTTAGGCTGATAAAAACTTCCAATAAGATTTTTCCCATGAATTGTATTTACCCCAGTTTTGCCACCAATGGACGAGTCTACTTGAGATAAAAGTGTTGTTGGCATATTCACAAATTGTATCCCTCTTTTATAGACACTTGCTGCAAAACCACTAATATCTCCTGTAATTCCTCCCCCTACAGAAATTAAACAATCATTCCGTGAAAAATTCTTATCAAGTAAAATTTTTAAGATTGAATTTACTGTTTTTTGATTTTTATTTTTTTCATTAGCATTAATTTTAAAAAGTATTATTTTTTTTTTTTTAAAAGATTTTTTAATTTTATTAACTAATTTTATAGGAACATTTTTATCTAATACCAATAAACATTTTCCAAATTCAATATAGTTATCTTTCAATATATAAGATATTTTTGATAGCAATTTACGTCCAATTATTATTGGGTATTTTTGTGAGTCTGTTTTAATTATTAATTTAATTGACTTCATAAATATCTAAAAATTTATTTATTACCTCTTTTTTTGAAAGATCATCACAATCAATTTTGAATAGAGCTTTTTCATAATATTTTGTACGATCTTTAATCATATTTTTTAAATCAATATTCGAAGTATTATAAGCCAAAGGTCTTTTGATGCTACTTTTGATTCTTTTTATTAGTATATCACTGTTTAGTTTAAGCCAGAATGAATGATGATTTTTTAATATTTCATTTCTAATGTTTTTGTTAATAAAAGCTCCTCCACCTAATGCTATAACTATTCTTCTTTTTTTTAATATATCTAAAGTTACTTTTTCTTCATATTCTCTAAAAAATTTTTCACCTTTATTTTTAAAAATATTTGATATTTTCATTTTTAGTTTATTTTCTATACAGGTATCTACATCATAAAAATCTAATTTGAGTTTTTTTGAAACTAAAAACCCTACTGATGATTTACCTGAACCCATCATGCCTAAAAAAACAATATTTTTACTTGATTTCATAATTTTCTTTATTGAAAAAACACAAATATGTCTTATTTTGAAATTACTTAAATTTATATGCAATTTATAAAAAAAACAAGTTCAAGCAGAAGTATTATTGGGATAATAACTAAATTAACTTTAGTTACCGTTGTTATTTTTGTAATTATTTTTCTACTAAACAAGATTGATTTTCCAGCACCTAAAAAAGAAATGGAAAAAATAATTTCTAATGAAAATTTCAAAATTGTTAAATAAAAAAAATTTTTCAATTATATTGATTTTATTATTTGGATTGTCAGCAAATGCTGAAGATAAACCTGTTGATATTTGGAATATTGACAAAAAAGAAATTGAAGAAAATTCTATAAAAGATGAAAAGGTGATTTCTCAGGATAAAATTGAGGTAAATGAAAATTTTGACTCTAATGTTTATAATATGCAATCACAAAAGGATAATACCATTATAAATTTGGAAGAAGAATTAGAAACTCGAGAAATAAAAATTATTGGCTTGTATGATCCTGAAGATTACGGGCTTGATATAAATATGTGGTCAAATTCTGATGGTGATCAATTAAAATCAATATTAAAAAAATTAAGTTCAATTAATTTATCTAAAGATGCAATTGAAATTGTGAATATTACACTTTTAACAAATGCTTATCATCCTCAAAAAAATATTTCAGAAAAGGAATTTTTAAAATTAAAATCAAATTGGTTAATTAAAAATTCTAACTTAGAATTAATCCAGAAATATTTAATACAAAATAAAGCAATTAATTTACACCCTAATTTAACAAAGTTTATTGTGGATCATCATTTATCTAATACAAATATAGAAAAAGCTTGTGAGATTTTTTTTAAAAATGATGAATCGATTTTAGATAAATATCTTTTAAAATTTAATATTTATTGTTTAATTAAAAATAATAAAAGAGAGGATGCACAATTAGTTTTAGACATAAACAAAGAGCTAGGATTTAAAGATGAATATTTTGAAAAAAAAATAAATTATCTATTGGAATTTACTTCAGAAATAGATAATTCGATATCTGATAAAACTATTTTAGATTTTTATTTAGCACATCAAACAAATCCTAAATTTAATTTTGAACCAAATGATAAAACAAAAAAAATAATTTGGAATTATCTTGCTTCAGCAAATTTATTAAATTCTTTTCAAGAAATAGACATTTCTGAAATTGAAAAAATTTCAACCATTGAAAAAGCAGTTCATGAAAAAAATTATCCTGAAAAAGATTTATTTAATTTATATAAAAGATTTCAATTTAATTTTAATCAAATTTTAAACGCTAAAGCTGTATTTAAAACATTACCTAATATAGAGGGTAGAGCTTTAATTTATCAAAAAATTTTACTTGAGTCTGAAATGGTTGAAAAATTAAAATTATTAAAAATATTAAAAAACTCATTTGAAAATGATAATTTAGGTGAAGCTTTTGATTTAGAGCTTAAAGTCTTTTTAGAAGAAGTTAACCCAACAGAAATACCCGATAATCTTACAAGTTTTTATTATACAAATATTCAAATTAAAAAAGATGAAAAAAATAAAATTAAATTTGATAATGATATAATTCATCAGTCCAAACTAATTAATTATTTTAATGGAGATTATGCTAAATCAAAAATTTCAAAAGATACTAATAATTTTTTAAAAAAAATTAAAAAGAACAAAAAATATTTTTTATCAAAAAAAGATATAATATTACTGGAATCGCTAAAGTATGATGGAATTGAAATTTCAGAAAAATATGACAACTTGTATGAAATCAATGATAATGAAATTCCGTCTGATATTCAAATAATGATTAATAATGACGAAAAGGGATTAGCTCTATTAAGAATAGCCGAAGTTATTGGACAAGATAATATTGAAAGAATTGATGATGATACTATTTATTTTATTATTACTACGCTTAATAAATTAAATATTGATTGGATAAGAAATAAAATATTGCTTAAAGTTCTGCCTTTAAAAGTTTAAAAAATATATTAAAATATTAAATCTATGGCAGTTAAAATAATATTAACAGAACCAAATAAAATTCTTAGACAAATATCAAAACCTGTTGAAAAGGTTGGTAAAGAGGAGCGGCAATTAATGGATGATATGTTGGAAACTATGTATGCTGCTAATGGCATTGGTCTAGCTGCAATACAAATTGGTATTCCAAAAAGAATTATAGTTATGGATATAAGCAAAGATAAAAATAAAAAAGAACCAAGGTATTTTGTAAATCCTACAATTAAAAATAAAGATAAATTAAAATCAACTTATGAAGAAGGATGCCTGTCAGTTCCTGATCAATTTGCAGAAATAGACCGACCAAAAAATTGTGATATTGAATATCTTGATTATAATGGAGATAAAAAACTACTTAAAGCAGAAGGACTTTTGGCAACTTGTATTCAACATGAAATGGATCATTTAGAAGGAATTCTCTTTATAGACTACTTGTCAAAACTTAAAAAATCTATGATTATTAAAAAACTATCAAAAAATAAATCTAATCGGATAGTTGTTTAATTAATGCCAAAAAAAATAATTTTTATGGGTACACCATTATTTGCTGTACCAATTTTGAAATCATTATACCAAAATGGTTACCCCATTTCTGTAGTTTATACTCAACCACCACAAAAATCTAATAGAGGATATAAAATTAATAAATCACCTATTCAAAATATTGCAGAGACATTAAATATAGATTTTAGATCTCCACATACTTTAAAAGATAACGAAGAAGAATATCAGTATTTAAAACAAATGAATGCCGATCTTGCGATTGTTGTTGCATACGGTCAATTAATTCCAAAAAATTTTTTAGGATTAACTAAAAAGGGTTTTATTAATATACATGGATCAATACTTCCTAAATGGAGAGGAGCAGCACCTATACAAAGATCAATCATGAACTTAGATGAAGAAACAGGAATTAGTATGATGAAAATTGTTGAAGAATTAGATAGTGGACCTGTTAGCAATGTTTATAAAATTAAAATAGATCCCGAACAAAATGCACAGGAAATTTCAGATAAATTGTCTATGTTAGCTGCAGAAAAAATTTTAGATAATGTAGATGATATTTTAGATGATAAGGCAAAATTTTTTGATCAAGATCACTCAAAAGCAACCTATGCAAAAAAAATTAACAAAGATGAAGGTCATATTAATTGGAAGGAGGAAGCTTCAAAGTTAATTAGTAAAATAAATGGTTTATTTCCAGTTCCTGGTGCCTTTTTTAATTTTGATGGGGAAAGATATAAAATTTTAAAAGCTAAAATTGGCAATGGTATAGGAAATGTTGGTGAGGTTATATCTGATAATCTTGAAATAGCTTGTGGTAAAAATCAATCGATAAAGATTCTCGAAATTCAGAGACAAGGTAAAAAACCACAAAAGGTTGGTGAGTTTATGCTAGGATCAAAAATCAAAAAAGGATCAATAATACTCAATGTTTAGATATCAAATTTTGATTGAGTATGTAGGTACCAGTTTTAGAGGTTGGCAAATCCAAAAAAAAGGCAAAACTATTCAGGGACTTATTCAAGAAAAAATTTCAAAACTTTTGAAAGAAAAAATAATTTTATTTGGATCAGGGAGAACTGATACTGGAGTGCATGCGTTAGAGCAGTCAGCTCATTTTGAATGTAAAAATAAGATAATTAAAACTGACAGATTTCTAAAATCTATCAATCATTTTTTGAATAAAGAAGGAGTTGCAATTCTTAAAATAAGAAAAAAAAATAATGATTTTCACGCAAGGTTTTCAGCTAAAATGAGAATATATAAGTATGTTATTATTAATCGTACAAGCGGACCAGTTTTAGATAAAAATAAAGGATGGCATGTCATGAAAAAATTGGATCTAGTAACAATGAAAAAGGGTGCAAAAAAATTGATTGGAACAAAAGATTTTTCAACTTTTAGAGCATCAAGCTGTAGAGCTAAAAGTCCAATAAAAACTATGAAATTTGTAAAAATTAAATCTTCTAAAAATAAAATTGAAATTGAATTTAGATCTCAGTCTTTTTTACAACAACAAGTTCGTTCAATGGTTGGTTGTTTAAAATATCTTGGAGAAAGTAAATGGTCTTTAAAAAGATTTGAAAATGTAATGAAATCAAAAAAAAGAATATTATGTGCACCCCCTGCTCCTCCAGAGGGATTATTTTTATCAAGAATTATTTATTAATTTCTTTTTATTAGACATAGAAAATTTTTTATTTATTCGCCATCTAGACTCTGCTCTAATTATATATCCACAACAATTTTTTGATTTACACTTACATGGAAATTGTTTGTAATCTTCATCAAAACCAAAGCCGTAATCACAGGTAAATTCTTCATCTTTTTTAATATCTTTAATTGCAGTAATCCAAATTTTAAGACCCTTTCCCTCATAATCGCAATTGTTGTTACACGAATGATTTATAAGACCAGCAGTGTTCCATGAAAAGTCCCCATCTAATGTATATTTTTTATTAAGTGTAAAAAGATATATTGGTTTTTTATTATCAAACTTATCAGACTCATCAACTTCTTTATTTGTTAAAATTTTTCCAATATAATTTAAAATTTTAGTTCCAGACCTAATATCTTTTGCAGCATATAAGCCACGGCCTTTGTTGTCTATTTTAGATTTTTTAATTTTATATAATCTCATTGAAGTTGTTTATAATTTATTGAATATTTATCAATTGAATTCTATTAATGCATCAACATGTCTTTTGGTGCTATCCTTTAGTGCTTGTAAATCATATCCACCTTCAAGAATTGAAACAACTTTACCATTACAAAACTTCTTAGATGCTTCTAATATTCTTTTTGTGATGTTATAAAAATCCTCTGTTTCAAGTTTAATTTGTGCTAAGGGGTCATCTTTATGAGCATCAAATCCAGCACTAATTAAAACAAACTCAGGTTTAAATTCTCTTAATCTTTTTAAAGCACGCTCAAAAGCATTAAAGTACTCCTCAGAATTTGTTCCTGCAGGCAAAGGTATATTATAAATATTATTGAATTTCCCTTTTTCTTGTTCTGAGCCAGATCCTGGGTAATAAGGATATTGATGAGTTGATATAAATAGAACACTTTCGTTTTCATAAAAAATGTCTTGTGTGCCATTACCATGATGAACGTCAAAATCGATGATGGCAATTTTTTTATATTTGTATTTGTTTAATAAATATTTAGCCCCAATCGCAATATTATTTAAAATACAGAAACCAGCTGCCTTGTTTTGATTACAATGATGGCCTGGTGGACGAACACTTGCAAAAGCATTTTTAAATTCTTTGTTTTGGATACCATCAATAGCAGCAATAATTGAACCAGCCGCATCGAATGTAGCCTCCTTACTTCCTGGTGAAATAATAGTATCGCCATCAAGAGAAGAAAAACCTTTAGAGGGAAAAGATTTTTTTATTAAATCAACATATTTTGCATCATGAGTATTTTTAATAATTTCATCTGAAATTATTGATGGTTTTTTCCACAAAATATTTGGGTTATTTAATTTTTTAAAATTTTCATTTATTACCGAGATTCTTGCTATTTGTTCAGGATGTCCTAGTCCTGTGTCGTGATTTTGGAATGTGTCAGAAGTTACTAATCCAGTTTTCACTTGAAATAACTTTGTAAAATATCTTGATAAATTTTAGTAAGATTTTTTAAATCTTTTAGCGATACGGCTTCATCAACTTTGTGCATAGTTTTTCCAACTAAACCAAATTCTAAGCCAGGTGAAATAGATTTTATAAATCGCAAATCTGATGTTCCGCCTGTAGTAGATAATTTTGGCTTAATTTTAGTAATTTTTCTTATGATATTTTGTATCATAAAAGTTGTTTCATTTGGTTTTGTTAAAAAAGCTTCTCCTGAAACTCTATAATCAATCCTAAACTTTGATTTATTTTTTTTGCATATTTTTTTAAAAACTTTATTAAGTCTTCTTTTTATAGAGCTCGATGAATGTTTATTATTGAACCTGATATTAAAAGTTGCTTCAGCAGATCCTGGGATAATATTGTCAGCAGTGTTATTTATGTTAATTTTTGTTACTTCCAAATTTGTTGGTTGAAAATCTTTTGTTCCTTTATCAAATTTAATGTTTTTTAACTCATTTAGAATTTTAACAATAGTTGTTGAAGGATTGTTTGCTCTTTGAGGATAAGCAACATGACCCTGAGCACCATTTATAATAAGTTTTCCAGTTAAGCTTCCCCTTCGACCAATTTTTATCATTTCACCTAATCTATTTGGATTTGTTGGCTCACCCACTAAACAAAAATTAATTTTTTCCTTTTTTCTTTTTAGATATTTTACTACTTTTTTTGTTCCATTTACTGCATCACCTTCCTCGTCTCCGGTAATCAATAAACTAATTGATCCATTAAATCCTTTATTTTGTGATAAAAAAATACTTACAGCTGAAACAAAAGATGCAATAGAACTTTTCATATCATTCGCACCTCGACCTATTAAATGACCTTTTTTAATAGAAGGTTTAAATGGATTTATTGTCCATTTTTTTATATTACCTGGAGGTACTACATCCAGATGTCCTGCATAACAAAAATTAGGACTTTTGTTTCCTAGTCTCGCATATAAATTCTTAACTGGTTTGAAACCTTTTTCTTTAAACTCTAGTATTTTTGTTTTGAAACCAAGTTTTTTCAATTTTTTTTCTAAAAATTTCATCACCCCAGCGTCTATTGGAGTAACAGTTGGAAACCTAATTAGCTCTTTAGCTAATTGAAATTCATTGATTTTTTGCATGTTTAATCTCTTAAAAGATCATTAATTGATGTCTTTGATCTAGTTTTTTCGTCTACTTGCTTGATTATTACTGCACAGCTTAGTGATGGAGCAGATGGATTTTTTTTATCAGGAAGAGAACCAGGTACAACAACTGAGTATGGAGGAATTTTTCCATACGTGATCTCACCGGTTGATCTATTTACTATTTTTGTAGATTGTGTAATTAGCATTCCCATGCTCAACACAGAACCTTCTCCAACTATAACTCCTTCTACTACTTCAGACATTGCTCCTAAAAATACATTGTCTTCTATTATTGTAGGTAATGCTTGAGCAGGTTCCAGTACCCCTCCAACTCCTGATCCTGCAGATATATGGCAATTCTCTCCAATCTGGCAACAACTACCAGCACGACTAAATGTATCCATCATCGTTTTAGCTCCAATATAAGAACCAATGTTTACATAACATGGCATAAGAACAGCATCTTTTCCTACGAACGATCCTTTTCTAACAGGTGAGTTTGGAACCATCCTAAAACCTGCTCTCTCATGATCTTCTTTTGTCCATCCTGCGGTTTTACCTTTTAATAAATGAGCTTTGTCATACCAACTGCTATATGGACCATTTAAATTTTCCATTGGGTAAATCCTAAAACTCAACATGATTGCTTTCTTTAAATGCTGGTGAGTAATCCATTCACCATTTACTTTTTCAGCAACACGAGATTTGCCACTATCTAAATCATTTATAACCTGATTAATCGCATCTTTAAGTGATTTGTCTGAATTTTGATTTACTTGATCTTTGCTTTCCCAAGCATCATTTATAATTTTTTCTAAAGACATAATTTACTGACTTTTTAATAACCTTATTTCCTTAATAAATAAAGATAGATTTTCAATTTTGTGTGAAATAAAATCTTTATCAGCATCAATCTTTCCAAAATGTTCATCATTAATTAACCAAACAGTTGTACAGCCTCGTTTATGACCAATGCTAAGATTCTTTGCGATATCTTCTATGTAGACTGTTTCTTTTGGATTAATACCAAATTTTTTTACCATAAGATCGAAAGTTTTTGCCTCGGGTTTAGGCACATAACCAGCGTCTTCTATATCAAATACTTTATCTCGACCGAATAAATCATATATCCCAAGGTGGGTTAAAATATTTTCCGCGTGCGCAGCACTTCCATTGGTGAAAATAAATTTTTCCATATCCAATTGTTCTAGCTCCTTTCTCATAACAGTATCTTCTTTCATAAATGAAAGATCGATAGTATGTACATATTTTAAAAATTCTTGTGGTGGTATGTTGTGATGAATCATAAGACCATTTAAACTAGTGTTGTATTTATAAAAATAATTGGTTTGAAGTTCCTTTGCTGCATTAGTATCTATTTTAAGTCTTTCTGAAATAAATTGTGTCATTCTTTTTGATACTTGACCAAATACCTTTTCTAAAGAATAATTATTGTGTTTACCATAACAAACTCCATCAAGATCTAATAATAAATATTTTTTTTCTTTAAGGTTCATAATCTTATTAGTGTCCCTGATCCTTTATCTGAAAGTAACTCAAACAAAATTGAATGATCTAAGCGTCCATCTATAATACAAACCCCTTTAACACCATTGGTTGCAACATCTAGACAGTTTTTAATTTTTGGAATCATTCCACCACTTATAGTTTTGTTATTTATTAATTCATTAATTTTATCAGTATTAATTTCTGATATTAGCTTTTTGTTATTATCTAAAACACCCTCAACATCACTCATTATAATTAGTCTTCTAGCATTAAGTTTTTTTGCAATAGCGCCAGCAGCTGTGTCAGCATTTATATTAAAAACTTTATTATCTTTATCTAATCCTAAAGGAGCTATAACGGGGACCTTTTTCTCTTTTACTATTAGCTCTATAGTTGATTGGTTTATTTCTTTTGGAGTACCAACATAACCAAGTTTATTATTTTCTTGCTCAACTACTAAAATATTATTTTGTTTATTTGTTATCCCTTGACTATCACAGCCATTATTCTTAAGTGCATTAGTTATTTCTCTATTAAAAGTGTTTAAAACTTCCTCAACAATATTTATAGATTTTTCATCTGTAACTCTTAATCCATTTATAAAATTACTTTTAATTCCTGCCTCATTTAATTTGACTGATATTCTTTTCCCACCTCCATGAATTATAATAGGGATAAAGCCTAATTTATTTAGTATTGAAATATCATTGATGAAATTATTAAATAAATCTTGATCAACTAAAACACTACCACCACATTTAATAATTATGTATTCGTTATTATATTTTTCAAAATAATTTTTTACTTCTTCAAAAGAAGGACCTTTCACCGGTAAGATTTTTTGAATTTCTTCCTCGGTAATCTTTGACATTAAGTTACAGTTTTAACTGTTGTTCGTTTCATGATGAATAATTGTTGAGCCATAGTTAAAATATTATTTACTGTCCAATAAATAACCAGTCCACTTGGGAATGGTGCTAGAATTACAGTTAAAAAAAGTGGAAAAAACATAAATATTTTTGCCTGTAATGCATCTGTAGGTGCAGGGTTAAGCTTTTGTTGTATCCACATCGAAACTCCCATTGCCACTGGCCACGCTCCTATAACCAAGAATGAAGGAACATCATAAGGTAATAGCCCAAACAAATTGAATATACTTGTTGGATCTCGTTCACTTAAGTCATGTATCCATCCATAGAAGGGCATGTGACGCATTTCAATTGTAACGAATAAAACTTTATACAAAGCAAAAAATACTGGTATCTGCACTAAAATTGGCAAACATCCTGACATTGGATTAACTTTTTCTTTTTTATATAGAGCCATCATTTCCTGCTGCAGTTTCATTTTATCATCTTTATGAAGTTCTTTTAGTCTAACCATTTCAGGCTGAAGTGCTTTCATTTTAGCCATACTTCTGAAAGAAAAGTTTGCTAGTGGAAAAAAAGCTAATCGAATACAAAATGTAATAGCTATAATTGCTAATCCATAATTACCTAATAATCTAAAGAAATAATCAATTCCAAAGAAAAGAGGTTTTGTAATAAAATACAAAAAACCCCAATCGATTACTAAAACTACATTTGATTATAAGAAAAAATTTAGA
>CABXBX010000016.1 GCA_902510495.1 uncultured Pelagibacteraceae bacterium | reverse complement strand
TCTCCTTCTAACACTTTTAAAATATTTCTTTCTGCATGTGCTCTTTTATATGTCTCATTATGGTTTATTTTATTTAAGATAGATATTATTTCTTCATCATTTTCTCTACATTGAAGTGCTATAATTCCTTGGCCAGCACTTGGTATTAACTCATCTGAAGAAAAAAACTCAGATATTTCATTTTCAAGATTCAAATATTTTAATCCAGCACAAGACAAAATTATTCCATCATAAATACCATCTTTTAATTTTTTTATTCGAGTATCTACATTTCCTCTAATTAGTTTACATTGTATGTCCGGTCTGATTTTTTTAATTTGAAATTCCCTCCTATATGATGAGGTCCCAATAATTGATTTTAAATTTAAATCTTTTAATTTTTTTTTATTGATTGTTATTAAAATTTCTCTTGGATCATTTCTTTCTAAAAATGTATCAGTTTTTAGTCCATTTGTTTCTATAGTCGGCATATCCTTAAGTGCATGAACAGCTATATCTATGTTCTTATTTTTAAGCTCAGTTTCTATATTGCCTGAGAATAAACCTTTTCCTCCAACGTCAGATAATCTTGAATTCTGCACTTGATCACCTTTTGTTGTAATAGGTTTAATAAGAATTTCATAATCATTAAAGTTCGTATTTTCAATAATTCTATCTTTGGCTTTTTGAGCGTAAAGCAATGCTAATTTACTACCTCTAGATCCTATTGTTATTTTCTTTTTCATAAATTAATTTATTTCTTACTTGTATTGGGATTGTACAATTATTAAAAACTATTTGAATGAATAAAAAACCCTTAATTCTTGGAATAGAGTCGAGCTGTGATGAGACAGCAGCGTCTTTAATAACAGAAAATGAACAAGGAAATCCAATAGTTTTATCTAGCATTATATCTAGCCAGGAAGATGTACACAAAGAATTTGGTGGAGTTGTGCCTGAATTAGCGGCCAGATCTCACATAGAAAAAATAGATTTGATTGTTCAAAAAGCTATTAAAAAAAGTGGAAAAAGTATAAATGACATTGATGCTGTTGCTTCAACTGCAGGACCTGGATTGATAGTATGTTTATCAGTTGGGTTAAGTTTTGGTAAAGCTTTTGCATGTGCAATTGAAAAACCATTTATAGCTGTTAATCATTTAGAAGGTCATGCATTGAGCCCTAAAATAAATTCGAAAATAAATTACCCATATCTTCTTTTATTAATTTCAGGGGGTCACTCACAATTTTTAAACGTTAAAGGTATTGGAAACTACAAAAGATTAGGAACAACAATCGATGATGCTTTAGGTGAAGCATTTGATAAAACTGCAAAACTTTTAGGAATTGATTTTCCTGGTGGGCCACAAATAGAAATTTTAGCTGAAAAGGGAAATCCAAAAAAATATGATCTCCCAAAACCAATTTTTAATAAAGGTGGATGTAATTTATCTTTTGCAGGACTTAAAACTGCTGTGTTAAAAATATCAAAAAAAATTAAGACAGAACAAGAAAGATATGATTTAGCTGCTTCTTTTCAAAAGACGATTGAAGATATATTGTATAAAAAAACTAAAATAGCTTTCGAAGAATTTGAAAAACAGGAAAATTTAAACGAAAAAATTTTTGTAGTCGCTGGTGGTGTGGCTGCAAATAAAAAAATAAGATCTATGTTAATTGATTTGGCCAAAAAGAGTAATTATAAAAGTATTTTTCCCCCAATAGAACTATGTGGAGATAATGCAGCAATGATAGCAATGGTAGGTTTGGAAAAATTTAAATTAAAACAATTCAATGATCTGGATTATCCTGCAAAACCTAGATGGCCCTTAGATAAAGATGCCGCTTTTTTAAAAGGTGCGGGAGTAAAAATTTAGTGCAATATTGGTTAATGAAATCTGAGCCTGATGTTTGGTCTATTGACCAACAAAAAAAAGCTGGCATTAAAGGAGCACCATGGGATGGTGTTAGAAATTATCAAGCTGCAAAAAATTTAAAATCTATGAAAAAAGGTGATCAATGTTTTTTTTATCACTCAAATATTGGAAAAGAAATAGTAGGTATCGTCGAAGTAATAAAAGAGGCTTATCCAGACAAAACAGACCAATCTGGTCGGTTTGTAGCCGTCACAGTTAAATTTATTAAAAAACTAATCAAACCAATCAAACTTGAAAGTATTAAAAAAAACAAGGAATTAAGCCACTTATCATTAATTAAACAAAGTCGATTATCAGTCATGCCAATCGACTCTAAAAGCTGGAAAATTTTAGATAACATGAGTAAAGTTTAAGAATATTAATATATGCCAAAAAAAAAGAAAAAATCAAAATTAAAAAAAAAACCTTCAAGTAAAAGAAGAAAGAAAGTTAAAAAAAAAACACCAAAGAAAAGAAAAGTTTTAAGAAAAAAAACATCGATTAAAACAAAACAGACTGAAAGTTCTTCATCTGAGTTAATATTTAAAACTAAACCTGAGTGGATAAAAAGTAGCTTAGCAAATAAAGCTCAATATCAAAAAAAATATTCCGAGTCTATTAAGAACAATAATAACTTTTGGAAAAAAGAAGGAAAAAGATTAAATTGGATAAAGCCTTACAAAAAAATTAAAGATATTAAATATAGTAAAGATGAAGTAAGAATAAAATGGTTTGAAGACGGAACTTTAAATGCTTCTGCAAACTGTATTGACAGACATTTAAAGGATAAAAAAGATAAGACAGCTATTATTTGGGTTGGTGATGATCCTAAAGATACTCAAAAAATTTCATATAAACAATTACATCAAAAGGTATCAAAGGCAGCAAATGGACTAAAAAAATTAGGTATTAAAAAAGGTGATAGAGTTACAATTTATCTTACAATGATACCTGAGCTTGCTATTCTAATGTTAGCTTGTGCAAGAATAGGTGCAATCCACTCAATAATTTTTGGTGGTTTTTCTGCAGAATCTATATCAGGTAGAGTTAATGATTGTGAGTCAGAATATATTATTACTGCTGATGAGGGTGTTCGAGGAGGGAAAATAATTCCATTAAAAGCTACAACTGATGAAGCATTAAACAGTTGTCCAAATGTTAAGAAGTGTATTGTTGTAAAAAGAACTGGAAACTATGTGTTTTGGAATAGCGATCGTGATATCTGGTATCACGATTTAATTAAGGATGTTCCAAACCATTGTGAGCCTGAAGAAATGAATGCTGAGGATCCTCTATTTATTCTTTATACTTCAGGATCCACGGGAAAACCAAAAGGAGTTCTTCATACAACAGGTGGGTATATGGTCTATGCATCAATGACTCATCAATACATTTTTAATTATAAACCAAAAGATATTTACTGGTGTACTGCAGATATTGGTTGGGTAACTGGTCATAGTTATATTATTTATGGACCCTTATCAAACGGTGCAACAACAATTATGTTTGAGGGTGTTCCTAATTACCCCGATAGTTCTAGATGGTGGCAAATTGTAGATAAATTTAAAGTAAACACATTTTACACAGCACCAACTGCTATAAGAGCTCTTATGAGAGAGGGCAGTGAGCCAGTTAATAAAACATCGAGAAAATCACTTAAATTATTAGGAACTGTCGGTGAACCAATTAATCCAGAAGCATGGATGTGGTATTACAAAACTGTTGGAAATTCTAAATGTCCAATTGTTGACACTTGGTGGCAAACTGAAACTGGAGGAATATTAATTGCACCACAAACAGGTGCGATTCCTTTAAAACCAGGATCTGCAACTAAACCTTTTTATGGAATAAAACCAACTCTTGTTGATAAAGATGGAAAAGAAATTAAAGGAGCTGGTGAAGGAAGATTGTGTATTGCTCAATCTTGGCCTGGTCAAATGAGAACTGTTTATGGCGATCATCAAAGATTTATAGATACTTACTTCTCACAATTTGATGGTAAATATTTTACTGGAGATGGATGTAGAAGAGATAAAGATGGATATTATTGGATAACAGGTAGAGTAGATGATGTAATTATTGTTTCAGGTCATAATCTTGGAACTGCTGAGATAGAAAGTGCTTTCGTTGCACATCCAAAAGTTGCTGAAGCAGCAGTTGTTGGCTATCCACATGATATTAAAGGAAATGGCTTATATTGTTATGTTACATTAAATGCTGGAGAATCAGAAACTGGTGATCTTGAAAGAGAATTAAAGCTCTGGGTAAGAAAACAAATTGGACCACTTGCTACACCAGATTTAATACATTTTACACCAGGTCTTCCTAAGACAAGATCAGGAAAAATTATGAGAAGAATTTTAAGAAAAATAGCAGCTAATGAACATGGACAATTGGGAGATACAACAACTCTTGCAGATCCTAGTGTTGTAGACAGCTTAGTTGAAAACAGAAAAAATATTTAAAAACTTATTCTTTCTTTAAATTCTTTTTTAACAATATCCCATTTTAATATTACAGAGTTCAAAACTATCTTACGATCAAGTGTTTTTAAATCATCTGCAATTGGAGCCCATTGATATAATGATAGAGCACTAGGATTAAATGGAAGATCATTATAATAGTTTGTCCAATCTATCTTTTGTAATCTTTCATTAAAATTTTTTTTTGCATCCTCAATAATATTCAATGGCATTTTATTGAATACTTCATCATCTAAAATTTTAAAAAAAATTTCTTGAGCTTTAACCGTGTCATTATAATTAAAATTCTTATTTAGATAAGAAAATGTAAAAAAAGTAAGATCTTGAAGTGCTACAGAATAGATATTCCATTTAGCCAAGTTTACTGATGACATAAACTTATCATTTTCGAAGTGGAGAACGTATCTAGTTCCCATTCGAGTTTTTAAATATCCATAAAGAGTTACTTGTGAGACCCATGCTGATTTTGTTTGAATAAAATTTTCCAGATCATTTAAATTACTAATTTTACTTTTTGGTATAAAAGCTTTAAAAAGAGAAAAAAGATAAATTTTAAAATCCTGCCAAGATAGGTCCTTCCATGTAAGTTTATATTTTGCCATAAAAGTTAGTATTTTCTTGATTTATACCTCAAAAAACCACTTTTTTTGTACAATTTTAACCCTTCCAATATCTTTCATAATGGTTATGGTTTTCGCCAGTTATAACTAAAAAGAGAGAGGTATAAATGTCAAAACAAGCACAACACTGGGAAAAAACCAGGGGATTGTTAATGATTACATTGGCAATTTGGTTTGTATTCTCAATTGGTATCTTCCTTTTTGGAGCACAAATGAACGAATATACGGGTCCTTTTGGATATCCGTTAACTTATTGGTTCACTTGCCAAGGTTCCCTTGGAATTTTCGTAATCTTAATTTTCTGGTTTGCAAATAGACAAGAAAAAATTGATGAGGAATTTGGCTTCAGTGAGAGAGGAGAAGATTAATGATAAAAGGTAATTTTATAGACAATTTGCCTAAAGTTTATGGAATCTATACAGGTGGATTTTTAGCTTTCATAATAATTATGGCAATTGGTGAACAGATGGGAATGTCAGCGAAATTAATTGGTATTTGTTTCGTTGCATTTACAGTTTTCATCTACGCAATAATTGGTTGGCTATCACGTACAGCTCAAGCAGATGCGTATTACGTAGCAGGAAGACAAGTGCCTACTGTGTTCAATGGAATGGCTACAGCAGCAGACTGGATGTCTGGTGCTTCATTCGTTGCAATGGCAGGTGGTATTTACTTTAAAGGCTATGGTTATATGGCACTACTTGTTGGTTGGACTGGTGGTTATGTTCTAGTTGCATCTTTATTAGCACCTTACTTGAGAAAATTTGGTTGTTACACAGTTCCAGATTTTATCGGTACAAGATACGGTGGTAATTTAGCAAGATTATGTGCAGTGATAGTATTAACTGTCGCTTCATTTACTTATGTAACTGCACAAATTAACGCCACAGGTACAATTGCATCTGTTGCTCTTGATATTCCGTTTCAATACGCAGTTTATATTGGACTAGTAAGTATTTTATTATGTTCAATGTTAGGTGGTATGAGAGGAGTAACTTGGACACAGGTTGCACAATACATTGTACTAATTGTAGCTTATTTACTTCCAGTATTCTGGATCAGTAACAAAATAGGTGCTGGGTTTTTCCCACACTTTATGCTAGCTGACGAAGTAGCTAGAATTGCTGATTTAGAACAACAGTTTGGTTTTGTAGCGAACTCGAAAGAGAATCTTGCTCTGGTACCAAAAGGTTTGGCTGGAATAACTAAAGCTCACTCTGAAGTTAACGCTACACCTTGGAAATTTATTTCATTAGCGATTTGTATGATGGCTGGAACAGCCTCATTACCTCACGTAATGATGAGATATTTCACAACTCCAAGTGTAAAAGCAGCTAGAAAATCAGTTGGATGGTCTTTATTCTTTATCTTCCTACTATATTCTTCAGCTCCAATGTTAGCTACGTTGTCTAAACTGTCATTGATGGATCCGTCATTACCAACAGGTATAATCGGTAAATCAATAGCAGATGTTCAAGCGATAGATTGGTATCAAAACTGGAACGCAGCAAACTTAATGTTTGTAAGCGACTTTAACGGAAATGGAACTCTTGAATTAAACGAGTTTTTCATGGGTGGTAAAGCCGTTGTGTTAGCAACACCAGAAATAGCTGGATTACCTTATGTAATCTCAGGTCTAGTTGCTGCTGGAGGTATGGCTGCTGCCATGTCAACAGCTGATGGTTTGATTTTAGCAATTGCAAACGCTATATCACATGATGTTTACTACAAAATCATTGATCCAAAAGCGGAAACTGCAAAACGACTAGTTGTTGCAAGGGTGTTACTTGTAGTAATTGGTTTTGCTGGAGCAACTATTGCGGCAATGGAAATCCAAGGTATCTTAGGTTCAGTTATTTGGGCTTTTGATTTTGCGATGTCTGGTTTATTCTTCCCACTTGTACTTGGTGTATGGTGGAAGAGAGCTAACAGAGAAGGTGCTATAGCTGGTATGGCTCTAGGTCTAATTACAGGTACTGCTTATTTAGTTTATTTAGAAGCTTATAACGGTGCTGAAATTTTAGGAATAGGTCAAGCTACTTTCGGTATAGTTGGTGCTACAGTTAGTTTAGTAGCTATGGTAGTTGTAAGTTTACTTACTTCTGAACCAAATGCTGCTACGCAAAGAATGGTTGATGAGGTTCGAATACCGTCAGGTAGAACGATCCTTGGCAAACAGTAAAAAATATTAAATAAGGGGCGATTAATTTCGCCCCTTTTAATCTCTCAATTTAAAATGTCAGCAAATTTTCATCCATTAGTTTACATAATCGATTATATTTTAGGGATAGTCATGTGGACTTTGATTGGTAGGGTTGCAATGAACATTTTTCAAAGAGAAGATTCAGAATTCTTTTTCATGAAAGTATTTGTTAAATTTACTAATCCTCTTATTAAATTATTCAAACCCTTAACACCATCTTTTATCATTGGTCCCCTTGTTCCATTATATGTGGCTTGGTTTTTTTTTATGATAAGATTTTACTTAATGCCTTGGATTTTGGGGTATTCAGTAATGGGCATGTTATCTTTTCCATTGGAAAGTGAAATTTCGAGACAAATTTACCAATTTTTTAATTCAATTAAATTTTAAAAATTGATACTAGTAAATCTAGTAATCAATGAAAAAAATACAAATTTCACCATCAATTTTGTCAGCTGATTTTAGCCAGCTTGGTAATGAAATTAAAAGATTAGAACAAGCAGGTGCTGACATGATTCATGTAGATGTTATGGACGGTCACTTTGTACCAAATCTAACAATTGGTCCCCCTGTAATAAAGGCATTAAAAAAACAATCTTCAATGATTTTTGATGTTCATTTAATGATTTCACCAGTACATAAATATATAGAAGCTTTTTCTGATGCAGGAGCAGATATAATTACAATTCATCCTGAGGCTACAGATAATTTAGAGTCATCAATTTTAAAGATTAAAGAATTAAATAAAAAGGTAGGTGTATCCTTAAATCCCGAAACTAAAGTCGAGGTAATTTTAGATTACTTAGACAAAATAGATTTAATTTTAATTATGAGTGTTAATCCTGGGTTTGGTGGTCAAAAATTCATGCCCGAAGTATTAAACAAGATAAGGGAACTCAAAAAGATACAAAAAAAAAAAGATCTAGAATTTGATATAGAAATAGATGGAGGAATTAATTTTGATAATTCCAAAGAAGCAATAGAAGCTGGCGCTAATATCTTAGTTTCAGGTACGACAATTTTCAAAAGTAATAATGGAGATATTAGAAAAAATATTGAATTATTAAAATCAAAGTAATTTCATGATTTATATAAATCGATTATTTTTCAATTTAATCAATCATATTAGAAAAATTTATCTTAAATCAAATTTTTATGACAAAAAAATTTCTAAGGTGAATGAAAATAACCTAGTATATAAACCTAGTCCTCATTTACTTTCATCATTAATTAAATATCAAAAAAAAAAGTTTAAAATTGAAGATTTTGCATTAGACAAGATCTGGAATAATAGAAATATTAGTGCCAAAGATTTTAAACGTTTAAATAATTTTTATTGGTTTTTTAGCCTTGATTTAAAATCGTCAAAGAAAAGTACACAAACAGTAATACAAAATTGGATTAGAAATAATTTTAAATACAATGAAAAAAGTTGGAGTTTCGACTTAACAGCAAAAAGGATTATTGCATGGTTAACTTGCCATAATCTTACGTACGAAGAAAATAATAAGCATTATAAAGATAATTTTAATACAATGATACAAAAGCAAGCCAATCATCTCATCAATGAAATTAATAGATCAAATCTTATTGATGACAAACTTATTGGATGTGCATCAATTGTGTTGGTTGGTCTTTGTTATCAAAATAAAAATAAATATTTGTCTTATGGATCAAATTTATTAAAAAAAATATCTAAAGAAACTTTAGACAATTTTGGTTTTCCAAAATCAAGAAGTATCAAACAATTAGTTTTTTATTTAAAATATTTTATTTTGATAAGAGAGTGGTACAAAGAATCTCGAATTAACATACCAGAACATATAGATGAAACTGTTTATTATTTGGGTCAAGGTTATGCTTTTATCTGGCAAAATATAAATTGTGATATCTTCTACAATGGAAACAACATATCAGATAATAATAATTTTGATAACTATCTAAAAAGATTAGGATACAAATTTAAAAATGAAAATCGTGATTTTGGTGAATACATAATTTTAAGAAATAAAAAAATTTGCCTTACAATGGATGCTGGCTCAACTCCAAGTTCTGCTTTTTCTAAGGATTATCAATCTGGTGCGTTATCGATTGAAATAATATCAAATGGAAAAAAATTAATAAGTAATTGTGGTTTTTTTAGAGAAAAAAACTTAAAACTAAATGAATTATCAAAATCTACTGCTACTCACAATACTTTGACAATTGATGATAATTCCTCATGTAAATTTGATAAGAATGATAAATTTTTATTAGTAAAAAAAGGTCTAAAAATTTTAAAAAAAAATTCAATTTATGAAAAAAATTATTGGAAGATAAATGCTTCACATGATGGTTATCAAAAAAAATATAATACGATTCACGAAAGAGAAATAGAGTTTTATCCTGAACAAACAACATTTATTGGTAAAGATAAGATTATAAAAAAAATAAATAAGAATTATAAATTTGATATTCGATTTCATGTAGAGCCAAATGTGAAATTAATGAAGACTCAAGATAATAAAACGATCCTAATTGAATTAGATGATGAAGGATGGAAATTTACATGTGATAACTTTGATATAAATATTGATAATGGCTTATATTTCGGTAAAAAAAATTCTTACACAAATAATCAACATATTTATATTTCGGGCATTTCAAATAACCAAATAGAGAATATAAAATGGGAAATTAAAAAAATACAATGAATAGAATAAGATCAGCTTTAATTTCACTATCAGACAAATCAAATTTAAAACCATTACTAAAAATCTTAAAAAAAAATAAGGTTAAATTAATTAGCTCAGGTGGGACCTTTAAAATAATCAAAAAATTAGGATTTAAATGTACTGAAATTTCAGAGTTTACTGGTTTTAAGGAAATTCTTGATGGAAGAGTAAAAACATTACATCCTAAAATTCATGCAGGCATTTTAAATAAAAGGAAAAATAAACGTCATCTTAAAGAACTTAAAATTAACAATTTTGAAAACATTGACTTAATTGTTGTAAATTTTTATCCTTTTGAAAAAACATTAGAGATTACCAAAAATAAAAATCAAATTATTGAAAATATTGATATCGGTGGACCGACGTTAGTGAGAGCAGCTGCAAAGAACTTTAACGACGTGACGGTAATTTCATCATCTAAACAATATTCAGAATTAATAAACCATTTAAAAAAAAATAATGGCTCTACTTCATTAGAATTTCGTAAAAAATTGTCAAATGAAGCATTTGCAGAAACTGCATATTATGACTCAGTGATATCTAATTATCTTAATTCTTCATCAAATATATACTTTACTGAAAAAAAAGTTATTCACGGAAATTTAATTGAAAAATTACGTTATGGGGAAAATTCTCACCAACAAAGTGCGATATATTCTAAAAATAAAAATTTAGGAATGATTCAAATTCACGGAAAACAATTAAGTTATAATAATTATAATGATATTTTTTCTGCTTTAAATATTTCTAAAAATCTCCCAAAAAATTCGGGCACCGTTATAGTAAAACATGCTAATCCTTGCGGTGTATCAAGTTTAAAAAATAAATTTAAAAGTTTTAAAGCTGCGTTAGCAAGTGACCCTGTTAGTGCTTTTGGTGGAATTGTCTCTTGTAACTTTAAAATAGATAAAACTTTAGCTGCTGAACTTAATAAAATTTTTTTTGAAGTAATTATTGCTAACGGTTTTGATAAAGATGCTCTTAAATTACTTAAATCAAAAAAAAATTTAAGAATAATAGATGCAACAAATTTTATCTTAAATGAAATATTTAGATTTAATTCTATGAATGAGTCTATATTAATTCAGTCTGAAGATAATAAAAAATTTTCAAAAAAAGATTTCAAAATTGTTTCAAAAAAGAAACCAACAAAAGCTCAATTTGATGATTTAATATTTGCTTTCAATGTTTGTCGATATGTAAAATCAAATGCCATAGTTCTTGCTAATAATCAAAGTACTATTGGTATTGGTTCGGGTCAACCAAGTAGAGTTGATAGTTGTCAGATTGCTGTCAGTAAGATGATTAAATTTAATAAAAATAAAAATGAAATTGTTGGAGCATCTGATGCTTTTTTTCCTTTTGTTGATGGAATTGAAAAATTAGTTCAATCTGGTGTTTCAGCTGTAATTCAACCTAGCGGGTCTATAAGAGATAAAGAAATAATTAATTTCGCTAATTCAACTGGAACTGTCTTAGTGTTTTCCAAAACAAGACATTTTAGACATTAATTTCATCAATCTTAGCTGCCAATATAAAATCATTTTCAGATAGACCTTCAATTGCATGTGTTGTGATGTTGATTTTAGCATAACCCCAGCCGAATGAAATATCTGGATGATGACCTTCCTGTTCTGATATTTTTCCAACATCATTAACAAATTTTTGGCTTTCTAAAAAATTTTTAAACGTAAATTTCTTTTCTAAAAAAAATATATTTTTTTCATTATTAGTAATATTCCAACCATTAACTTTTTTTTGATATCTGTGAATTTCAGAAATATCAAAAGGTAAAACACCTCCTTCACATGGAGTACATTTTTTTTCTGAAAGCTTTGTCATTTTAAATTTTATAATTCCTTTTGGAGCGGGCAAAGGGGGTCGAACCCTCGACCTTCTCGTTGGCAACGAGACGCTCTACCACTGAGCTATGCCCGCAAAAAAATTAATATAATGTGTCGTTTTTTCTAATTCAAGTAATATTAAATATGATATGTTTTAAGTGATGAAAAAAGAGAATCTTCCTAAAATATTACCTGTATTTCCTTTAAGCAATTTTATAATTTTCCCTAAAACTACAGTTCCTCTGAATATATTTGAACCAAGATATATTGATATGATCAATGATAGTATGGGTTCCGATAAACTAATCGGAATGGTCCAACCAAAAAATAACAATGATATACCTAATTTATACGACATTGGTTGCATGGGAAAAATAACAAGTTTTAATGAAAATGAAAATGGTCAATTTTTAATAGAACTAAAAGGTATTATTAGATTTGAAATACTAAATGAAATTAAATCAAATAAAAAGTACCGTGAATGCAAAATAAATTTTGAAAATTTTTACGATGATTTAAATATACAAAATGAAAATCTGAAATTTTCTGATCTCAAATTAATATTTAAAGATTTAAAAAGTCTTTTTGAAAAAAGAGGCTTCATTATTAATTGGAAAGGATTAGAAAAACAAAGTTTAGATGAAACAATAAATGCATTAGCTATGGCTTCTCCGTTCACCTTAGAAGAAAAACAAATTTTATTAGAAACAAAAAATTTAGAATTAAGAAAAACGAAGATTTCAGAAATATTAACTACCTATTCTTTTGATAATTTTAATAATACCACAATCCAATAACACTAAATATTTAAACCATTATTAGCAATTTTCTCAAAAGACTTATTCAAAAATTTATTTTTACCAATTATTTTTAAAGATTTACTTAATATCGAATTATTGATTCTACTTTCTAAATTAAAAAATTCATATACAAAATCAATACCTGTCGAAAAAAGATAATTTTTATGTTTAGTTTTATTTTCAAAATCTAAACATACTGAACTATCCAACTCCAACCCATAGTCTAATTTAAATTTAATTATTTTAGTAAGATCTTTGATATCTCTTAAAGACATATTAAACCCTTGGCCTGCTAATGGATGCAATCTATGAAGCATATCTCCAAAAGCTAAAATATTTTTGTAATAATAAGATCTTAAATTTAATGACTGCAATTCATAACTAGCAACGTTACCAAAATTTAGGATTGAATATTTATTATTATATTTTTCAATAAGTTTTTTTAAATGTATATTTTGATTACCCTTTATTGAATAAACAATTGAGGTCTCAGTCTCTGATATTGGCAAAAAGGCTAAGGGACCTTTTTTTGTAAATATTTGGTAAGCAATATTGTTAATAGTTTTTTTATGTTTAATAATAGTTGTATATGCAAAACTATCGTATTTTTTTTTCAATTTTTTATAAAAAAACTTTTTTGATAAGTCATTTTTACTATCACAATTAATAATTAAACTATAATTCTTAATATCTGACTCTTTAAATTTTTTATTATTTTTGAATATGCTTAGTTTATTTTTTTTGAGATTTGATAATAAAAATTGATGTAATTGGTAATTTTTAACAGTTGCAAATAATGTCTGATTTTTATTTTGAAAATCTAGTATTTTTTCATTTTTCAAATTATCAGAATAAATTTGGATTTTATTAATATTCCACAAAAATTTATCTATATTTAAAATTTCTTTGTTAAAAAAATCTAAGTTTTTTTTCGATATGCCTATTGTTCTTGTTTTATCATGATATATTTTTTTTTGATTTGAAAATATATCTACATTTATACCTTTGTTGGTTAAAAATTTAGCCAAACATAGGCTAGTTAGTCCATTACCCAATATGCAAAGTTTCATAATATTTTTAATTTTAACAATAAAAATTAGATGATACAAAGTGATAAATTTGATTCATCAAATATGGATATAAAAAAACTATCTAATACTGCGCTGTCATTCATTATTAAAAGATTAATTGAAATCTTTGGAATTTGTGTGTCTCTGCTAGGAATTTGTATACTTATTGCACTGATTTCTTACTCACCTGAAGATCCAAATTTTATTTTTCCTGAAAATACAGAAATTAAAAATATTTTAGGATTCCAAGGAAGTCGGTTATCAGACCTAATCTTCCAATCTATTGGTCTCGTTGCTTATTTGCTACCTATTACAGTTATATTTACTGGATTTAATATTTTAAAGAAAAAAAAAATTCTTCTTATAATCGAGAATACTTTTTTTATTGTAATATATTCTATATTTGGTTCATTATTTTTTAGTTTATTTTTTAATCAAACTTTTGAGTTATATATAAATGGAGGTGGGGGCTTTGTTGGTAATTATTTAAGTCAAACATTTATAAAAGGTTTTGTTAATTCTTACGAAAATTTTTTCTATTATCTTTTGATATTATTAACTATAATTTTTTTTCTATTAAGTATAAATTTTAATCTAAA
>CABXBX010000015.1 GCA_902510495.1 uncultured Pelagibacteraceae bacterium | reverse complement strand
AATTGATTTTTAACTTTTTTTCTTACTAATATTTCGCAAAAAAAATTGATGATTTTTTCTCTAAAATTTAGTCTCTCATTATTCAAATTTTTTGTTCCAAGCAAAATAGTGTTTTCTATTAATTTTTTTTTTAAACCTTTTTGCTTTGAAAAATTAAGAGAAATTTTACTATATAAATTTTGATAAAATCTTGGGACAGCAGTCATAATAGTTGGTTTAGCTATAGACATATTTGGTAATAATTTTTCTAAACTTTCAGCATAAAAAATTTTAGCTTTTAGTGAAATTTGCACATATTGGACCGTATGTTCATAAGAATGAGATAATGGAAGCCAAGTTAAAAAAATTGGTTCATCTTTTTTTACTAATGAGTCTAAAATTTCTTCTGCTCCTTCGCAATTTGATAAAATTCCCCCATGACTAAGCATTACTCCTTTGGGATTTCCTGTTGTTCCAGAAGTATAAATAATGCAAGCAAGATCTTTTCTTTTAATGTCTCTTTTGCAATCAGGAAAATTATTAATAAATTCTTTTTTAGAATATCTTTCTAAGATGTTTTGAAAATTTTCAACTTTTTCATTAAATTTTTCAAATGATATAACTCTGACCTCGCTTGAGATAAGTTTTTCTATTTTCTTAAATTGAATATTATTTGAAACAATACATATCTTGGGCTTGCAATCATTAATTATATACTCGTAGTCTTTTTCCGAGTATGTGGTAAATAACGGGACTGTTACTCCACCAGCATTCATAATTGCTATATCTGCTATCAACCATTCTGGTCTATTTTCAGATAATAAAACACATCTATCCCCAAAAGATAAATTTTCTCTTAAGTATTCAGATAAAATTATAATATCGTCTCTAACTTGTTTCCATGTTAAAAAATTTTTATTTTCAGGCTTTAACCATTTCAAAAAAGGCTGGTTTTTTAAAGATTCGTTTTCTTTATACTTGTCAAAAAAAAGTTCTACTAAACTATTAATCTTATTTAATTCCATAAATTTTGGTGGGCGAAGAGAGAATCGAACTCTCACTTCTTGCGAAACACGATTTTGAGTCGTGCGCGTCTACCAGTTCCGCCATTCGCCCTTAGTTATTTCATATTTTATTAAATAGTATAAGAACTAAAATTATAATAAAACCAAAAAATGTTTAATACTATCTATAAAAAATGTTTAGATTTAGCAGCCCGTAAAAGTTCAAAATATTATTTAGCATTAATTTCTTTTATTGAGAGTTCATTTTTTCCCATTCCACCAGATGTAATGGTAATACCAATGATAATCTCAAAAAAAAATGACTTTGTAAAAATTTTTTTAATTACAACTATCTTTTCTGTTTTGGGTGGTGTTTTAGGTTATTTTATTGGTGCATTCTTTTTTGATATAGGGGCTCAAATAATGAGTTTTTATGGTTATGAAGAAAAACTAATTAATCTCAAGAATAGTTTAATAAATAGCGAAGGTTTTTATGCTTGGCTTGGAATTCTTTTTTTAGCAGGATTTACACCTCTACCATACAAAGTATTTACTATTGCGAGTGGTTTGATTGGATTTAATATTTTTGTTTTTATCTTAATTAGTCTTATTTCAAGGGGATTGCGTTTTTTCATTGTGTCTTATCTTTCATACAAATTTGGTGATATTTTTACAAAATTTATGGATAATCATGGGTCTAAATGGTTTACAGCAATCGGAATATTAATTGTTATATTTGGAGTGATATTTTATTTGATATTTAAATCTCATGCATAATTTAAAAATAGAAATCTTTTTAAAAACAATTTTTTTAATTAGCTTTATTTCCATTATCTCTGCATATTTCATAGAATACATTCTTGGTCATCAGCCCTGTAACCTGTGCCTAATAGAGAGAATTCCATATGGATTAGCTTTAATTTTGATCATCTTTAATTATTTTTTTAATAAAATTGAATATTTTGTTATTTTGTCATTAATTTTAATATTTTTATTTTCTTTTATTATTTCATTTTATCACCTTGGAATTGAACAGGGGTTTTTTGAAGAATCGGCAATTTGTGGACTAAAAGATACGTCTGAAATTATTTCTAAGGAAGAATTATTAAAACAATTACAAGTAAAAACTATAAGTTGTAAAGATGTGACATTTAAAATTTTTGGATTTTCACTTACAACTATTAATATAATAATTAGTTTATTAATATTATTTTTTTTAACTAAAATCTTTATCAATTATGAAGAACTTAAATACTAAAACTGAAGAATTTATTAGAGTAGATCATGCTGGTGAAAGAGGTGCAGTCAAAATTTACGAGGGTCAATTATTAGCATTAAATACTTTAGTCAAAGATGAAGGTTTAAAGAAAACTATTGAAGAAATGAAGGTTCATGAAAAAGAACATTGTGAGTTTTTTGAAAAAGAAATAAGAAAAAGAAATATCAAACCTACCAAATTTTTACCATTATGGGATTTGTTAGGAGTTGGTTTGGGTTTTGGATCAACTCTGCTAGGAAAAAAAGCAGCAATGTTATGTACTGCATCTGTAGAAGAAGTTATTGATGAACATTATCAAAATCAAATTAATCAACTAGGACCTGATGAGAAAGAACTAAAAAAAAAGATAATCAAATTTAGAGAAGATGAATTACATCATAAAGATATAGCTTATGAAAAAGGTGCTACTAAACAAGGTATTTATTCAATTATGGATAAGATAATTAAAACTGGTTCAAAAATTGCAATCAATATTTCAGAAAAAATTTAATTTAAGACTCTAACTCCACATCCCAGTATAAATAATCCATCCAACTTTTATGTAAATAATTTGGAGGAAAATTTTTCCCATTACGGTGAAGGTCTTCAGTTGATGGTTGAAAAGGATATTGATTTAATTTCATACCTGAAGTTTTTAATAATTTTCCACCCTTTTTCACATTACAAGCAGAACAAGCTGTTACTACATTATCCCAATGAGTTTCACCACCTTTTGATCTCGGTAATAAATGGTCAAAAGTTAATTCCTCACTGCTTCCACAATATTGACAAGAAAATTTATCTCTTAAAAAAACATTAAATCTTGTAAAACTTGGTTTAGTTTGTGGAACGATATAATCTTTTAAAGCAATAACACTTGGTAATTGCATATTAAATGAAGGGCTTCTAACAATTCTATCATAATTACTAACTATAACTACTCTATCTAAAAATACTGATTTTACTGTGTCTTGCCATGACCATAATGATAATGGATAATAACTTAAGGGTCTATAGTCCGCATTAAGAACTAACGCAGGACATTTTTCTAATGACACATCTTGTTCAATAAATCTATTCATAAATAAATTCTAGCTTAAATAAAAAATTATTTCAACATTAAGGAATTATTTAATTTTTTTTAAAATATAATTCAATGCTATACTTGATGCTTCCATAGGGATATGATGATCACAATTTTTAACTAAATGTGTTTTAATGACTATATTATTTCTAATAAAAAAATCTTTTGCTTCAAGCATAAAGTTAGGTGAGACAACTTGGTCAGCATCCCCATGAATTAGTAAAGTATCAGTTGATGATTGTTTTCTTTTTTTTAAATCCTCTTGATTAATAATTTTACCAGAAAAACCTACAATACAATTAAAAGGTTGATCAGATGTTAACCCTAAATTTATTGACATCATGCAACCTTGGCTAAAGCCTGATAAACAAATTTTATCATTTTCTAACTTATATGTTTTTTTAACTTCAATAATAAATTCATTAAGTTTTTGTTCAGCTTTAACAGATTGTTCTAGAATATAATTTGGGTCATCTTTTGTTAAATCAAACCATTGATAACCAATTGGATTGATAGCACAAGGTTCATGGCCGTTAGGACAAAGAAAAATTGTATTTGGTAAATGTCTCCTCCAACTCGATGTAAGCATGCTTATATCTTTTCCATCTCCACCATAACCATGAAGTAAAATAATTGCATTTTTGATATCAAAATTTGCCTCGGGTTTAATTATAGTTGAATCTAGGCAAAATGTCATAGCGTATGATTTATGTTTTTTTATTTCTAAAATATCTTACAATACATTTATGATTTCAGGATTAGTAGTAAAAATATTATCAATAACTTTATTAATTGCAGTTGGAGTTGTTTTAATACTTGGTATTGGCACTTTATTTAAAGGAGGTGAGACAAGTAAAAAGTACTCAAATAAGTTGATGCAGCTAAGAGTTTTGTTACAATTTATAGCTGTAATCGCATTAGTAGGTTTTGCATATTTTTTTAAGAACTAGTTATAATCAGCCAACCAATTTATAAAATTTTGATCATTAAAATTAATTGATCCCATAATTCTTGCAAATTCATATCCTTCTTTATTGATCAATATCGATGTCGGAACACCTCTTAAACCAACTTTTTTTGCTAAAGTATTTGGATTGTCAAAATATACATCTAAATTCTTAATTTCTAAATCATCAAAAAATTTTAAAGATTTGTTTAAACTATCCTTACCAATATTAATTGGAAATATTTTCAAATTATTTAAACTTTTATTCAATTTTAATTGATCTAAAGATGGCATTTCTTCTTTACAGGGTGCACACCAAGTTGCCCAAAAATTCAATAAAATCAAGTTTCCATTTAGATTTTCTAAATTAATTTGGTTATTTTGTTCATCTAGGAAGCTAAAATCATGGTATTTTTTTAACTCTTTATTGACTATAAGATTTTTAATATCAGTAACTTCTTCTGCAAAAGTATTAGTTATTAAAAGAACAAATATTATTAAAAATCTCATTTTAAATAGGTATAATTAAATACCATGACAAAAAATAAAAACAACAGGGCAATATGGGGTACAAGAATTAAGAAAAAAACCTCAACTCTTTTTCAAAAAGTAGGGAGCTCAATTAATGTTGATAAAAGACTATATAATGAAGACATCATTGGTTCTATCGCTCATGTTGAAATGTTATTTAAGCAAAAGATTATTTCTTTTAAAATCAAGAATAAAATTCTTTATGGTCTCAATAAAATAAAAAATGAAATATCAAATAATAAATTTGAATTTAATAAAAAATATGAAGATATTCATATGAATATTGAAAAAAGACTTTTTCAAATCATTGGAGAAGAAGCGGGATTTGTACACACAGGAAGATCAAGAAATGATCAAGTAATCACAGATTTTAAAATTTGGATAAAATCTGCTAATAAAGAAATAAATATTTTATTGGATAAAATAATAAAAAATACTCTTAAACTAGCTGAAAAAAATATTTATACCATCATGCCTGGTTTCACTCATCTTAAAAATGCACAAGCAATTTCATTCGCTCATTATTTAATGGCATATATTGAAATGTTCGATAGAGATAAAAATAGATTTAAAAATAATTTAAATAGTTTAAATGAAAATCCTTTGGGTGTTGCTGCTTTAACTGGAACTTCTTTTAACATAGATAGAATTTATACCACAAAAAAACTTGGTTTTAAAAAACCCACAAATAATTCAGTTGATACTGTCTCTGATAGAGATTTCGTTTTAGATTTTTTATACAGTGTATCCGTATGTGCTATGCACCTATCTAGAATTTCAGAAGAACTGATAATCTGGAATTCTGATGCATTCAATTTAATAAGTTTATCAGACAAAGTTGTGACTGGTTCTTCAATCATGCCTCAAAAGAAAAATCCAGATCTTTTAGAATACTTAAGAGGAAAAACAGGCACAACGTATGGATATTTATTTTCTATGCTTACAATTTTAAAAGGTTTACCCTTATCGTATTATAAAGATCTTCAAGAAGATAAAGAAATAATTTTTAAATCAAATGATACCTTAATTAATTGTTTAGAAATCTTTAATGAAATACTTAAAAATTTCTATCCTAATAAAAAGAAAATGCTTCAACTAGCAAACTTAGGTTATATTACTTCAACAGATCTAGCAGATTATCTTGTTATAAATCACTCAATGTCATTTAGAAAAGCTTATCAAAAAACAGCGGATATTGTAAATCTTGCTGAAAAAAAGAAAAAAAACCTTAACGAGCTAACAATTGATGAATTAAAGAAAATTGAACCAAAGCTAACAAAAGACGTATTAAAAGTGTTTGATTTGACTAATTCTATTAATTCTAAAAAATCATATGGTGGAACATCTTTTGATAATATCAAAAAAATGATAACTAAATATAAAATAAAATATGATTAAAAAAATTATTTTAATTTTGATTTTGTATTCTGCAATATTCTCTTGTGGTAAAAAGGGAGATCCGGAATATAAGGAACCTGAAAATAATGCGAAAATACAAAGTATCCTTATAAATAAGGTTTAATGAAATTTATAAATAATAAACTTAGAATTGAAAATGCAATAATTCAAAATATTGCACAAAGATATAATACACCGGCTTATTGTTATTCCTATAAACAGCTAAAAGACAATGTAAATCATTTTAAAAAAAATTTCAGCTCTATCTCTCCACTAATATGTTTTGCAATAAAATCCAACACAAACATAAACTTAATTAAAGAAATTAAAAAATTTGGACTTGGCGCGGATGTTGTTTCAATGGGTGAACTTATGATAGCTCTTAAAGCAGGAATAAATCCAAAAAAAATTGTTTTTTCTGGAGTTGGAAAAACATCTAAAGAAATAAATTATGCAATAGATAATAAAATTTTACTAATAAATGCAGAATCTAAAAGTGAAATAAAAGAAATTGAAAAAATTGCAAAAATAAAAAAAACTCAAGTGCAAGTGGGTATTAGACTAAATCCAAATACTGATGCAAAAACTTTAAATCAAATTTCTACAGGAAAAAAAGAAAATAAATTTGGTGTCAATGATAAAATTTTTTACGAACTTGTTGAATATTGCAAAAATTCAAAAAATATAACTCTGAAATGTTTAAGTGTTCACATTGGAAGTCAAATCTTGGACTATAAACCATATGAAAAAATGCTTAAAGTTATTGGTAATGTAATTAAAAAAGCTAAATTTAATTTTGAATATATCGATCTTGGTGGTGGGATGGGTATTTCATATGAAAAAAATACCAAGAAACTAAATTATAAAAAATACAATCTTGCTATTAAAAAGTTTTTAAAAGGTAGAAAATCAAAAATAATATTTGAGCCAGGTAGATCTATCATAGGAAATACTGCAGTTTTGATTTCAAAAATTATTTATATAAAAAGAAATAATGTTAAAAATTTTGTTATTATTGATGCTGCAATGAATGATTTAATGAGACCAGCTTTATACGGAGCTGTTCACCAAATTTTACCTGCAATCAAAAAAAATAAAAAATCAAAAAGAGCCTATGAATTTGTTGGGCCAATATGTGAAAGTACAGATAAATTTACAACCATCAAAAACTTTCAAGAAGTGAATGAAAAAGATATAATAGTTATTCGTGATGTGGGTGCTTATGGAATGTCCTTAAGCTCAAACTATAATCTTAGACCAAAACCGATAGAAATATTAATTAAAGGATCAAAAATAAAAGTTATTAAAAAAAGACAAAAGCATAAAGATATAATCTAGCTTTTGACAATAATGATTAGAAACTTAATATTTTCAACTTTCTTTTTTACTGGAATAATTATTATTTCAATATTTTTTTTACCATCATTATTTCTACCTCAACGAATTACTCTTTATGGTGGAAAATTAATGGGTCATTGGGCTGCTTTTTGCTTAAAAATTTTTTTATCTATAAAAATTATTATTAAAGGTAAAGATAATATAATAGCTGATAAAAAATTTTTTATTGCTGCTTCACATCAATCAATGTTTGAAACATTTTATCTTCAAACTATCTTTAACTCACCTGTTTTCATTCTAAAAAAAGAGCTACTTCTAATACCTATTTTTGGATGGTATTTAAAAAAAATTGGATCTATTTCAATTAAAAGAAATAAAATATCGAAAGCGAACTTAAATTTTTTTAAAGATATTTCTAAAATTGTTTTAAGTTCAAATCGGCCTCTTATAATTTTTCCACAAGGTACTAGAGTTTTACCAGATGAAAAACCACCGTTTAAAAAAGGAGCGTCTAGAATTTATGAAGAATTAAAAATTTATTGTCAACCAATAGCAATAAATTCTGGTTATGTTTGGCCAAAAAAAGGAATGAAAAACACCAATAAAACAATTACAATTTCAATACTAAAGGCCATTAAACCAAATTATTCAAAAGAGGAATTTTTAAAAATTTTGGAAAATGATATATACTCTGAATTAAATTCTCTTAATTAACCCTTCATTGGCATTACAACAAAAATGCTGTCGAAGTCTCCAGGATCTTTTATCAGCGCAGGTGAACCTGTATCATTCAAAAATAATTCAATTCTACTTCCGTCAATTTGAGAAGCTACATCAATCAAATATTTAGAATTAAAACTAATCTCTAAATCATGATCGAATTTAACCACAATAGTTTCTTTACCATCTCCACTATTAGTATTATTAACTGATAAATCTAAAGTATCTTTTGTTAAACTAAACTTTACACCATCTTTTTTATCAAGTGAAACTGAAGCAACTCGATCTACTGAGTTTAAAAAAAGTTTAAGATCAATATCTAATTTTTTTTTATTATTTTTTGGTATTACTTGTATATAATTTGGAAATTTACCATCAATTAATTTAGAAATCAAAATACTATTATTCAATTCAAATTTGATTTTTGATTTTATGTTCGAAATTTTTATATCACCATCATAGCTTTCTAATAATGAACACAACTGAAAAATAGTTTTTTTGGGTAATATAATTGGCTCAAAATCTTTTTTTTGATCTAATCTTAGCTTAGAGATAGACATTCGATGACTATCGGTCGCAACAGCGGTCAAATAACATTTATCCTCAACTTCTGTTTGGTGAAAATAGATTCCACTTAAATAATGTCTTGTTTCATCATTTGATACTGAAAATTTACATTTATTCAATAATTTTAAGAGATCTTTAGATTTAATAATAAATTCATTTTGATTAAAATTTTCGTCAGTTAAAGGAAACTCTGAGGCACTTATACAATTTAAATTGAAAATAGATTTTTCGGACTCTAAATGTAATTTACTTGTGTCGGTTAAATTTAAATTTATTTTTTTTCCTGAAGAAAGTTTTCTTACAATATCATACATGGTAGAAGATGTTGTTGTAGTTTTTCCTTCTTCCAAAACTTCTACATTATTAATTTGATGAATAAAAATTAAGTCTAAATCTGTTGCTGTAATAGTTAATTGTGAGTTTTTGGCATCCAAGAGTATATTGGAAAGAATTGGAAGTGTGCTTCTTTTTTCTATCACACCTTGGCAATAATTTAATGCTTGCTGAAGATCTTGTTGATTTACATTAAATTTCATTTTCTTTATTGTATAATATTTGATTTTTAAGTTTGTTGATATTATCAACCATTTGTAGATCTTTTTCCTTTAGCTTTTCAATAGTTTTTACAGAATGAATTATAGTAGTGTGATCTCTATTTGAAAACTCTCTTCCTATTTCAGGTAATGATTTTGAAGTTAAAATTTTTGTTAAATATATCGCTGTTTGCCTTGGTCTCACCAAATATCTTGATCTTCTTGATGATAACATTTCATTCTTACTAATTTTGAAAAATTTACAAACAATAGTTTGAATCAAATCTATAGTTACTTTATTTTCATTAAGGTTAAGTAGATCTTTCAATACAATTTTTGTCTCTGCTAAATTTGGCATTTTGTTGTAAATTCTTGAGAATGAAACTATTCGATTAATTGCACCAACTAATTCCCTAATACTTGTTGTTATTTCCATACTAATAAAGTCTCTAATTTCTTGTGATATTCTAAATTGATTAGTACTCAAATTATCTAATTCTTGTATTTTTTTTTCAATAATTTTTTTTCTAAGTTCATAATCAGGTTTCTGAATATCAACCACTAAACCACCTGCAAACCTAGATTTAATTCTTTCTTGAATTCGGGACAATTTGTTTGGAGGTCTATCTGCAGAAATAATAACTTGTGACCCTTTATCAATCAGAGCATTAAATGTATGAAAAAATTCTTCCTGCATTGCTTCCTTGCCATTCATAAACTGTATGTCGTCAATTAATAAAATATCTGTATTTCTAAAATATTCTTTAAATTTAACCATATCGTTTGATTTAATTGACCTAACAAATTGGTACATAAAACGCTCAGCCGAAATAAACATCACTTTGTTACTTTTCTTTAACTCATAACCTATTGAATTTAAAAGATGTGTTTTACCCATTCCAACTCCTCCATAAACATAGAGTGGATTATAATGTGAGATATTTTCTGAAACTTTAATTGAGGCTTCGTATGCTAATTTATTACTCGGCCCTGTAATAAAATTTTCAAACTTTTTGTTTGGATCTATACGATTATATTGCAGATATGAGTCTTTCAAAAAAGAAACGTTTTCACTTGAATCTAAAATTTTGAAATTTGTTTCATTTTGATTATTTGCCATTTTTTGCTCAATAATCTTAAATTCAACACGGATTATATCTTTTTTAAAAATTCTGATTATATTTAATATTTGATCCAAATATCTTGAAGTAATCCAATCCCTAATAAATCTTGTGGGTACGGACAATAATACATAATTATTAATTTCTTCCACAAAATTAATTTTTTTAAGCCAGCTTTCGTAGATATCTAGACCTAATTTACTTTTCATTTGATCCTGAACTAATTTCCAATCAAGACTTTCGATTTTTGGATTATTATAATTTTTATTAATATTAGATTTATTCATAACAAGTGGAGAAAGTTTAGTTAGAGCTATAATTAAAATAATGCAACAAATTATTTATAAATTAATAAAAAAAATAAAATCTAGGATTGTGTAAAATTAAAAAATTTTGAATAAAGTAATTGACAGAAAACTTATTAATGAATTTTTATAAATAAAATTTATAATTGAATTAAATATATTTATTTATTTACTAAATCTAAATCTTGTGTAAAAAAAAATTTTTATGTCAGATTATGTAGACTTTAAAGTTGTATTGAATAAACAACCTGGGGTATTATTAAATTAAATTGAAGCTATCTTTTTTGTGAATTTTGAAACGTTTCTCGAAGCGTTTTGTTTCTTAATTATTCCTGTTTTTGCTATCTTCATAAGCTCTGAATTCAACTTGGGTAAGAATTTCAATGCTTCAGTCTTTTTCTTAGAATCAATTAATACATTCATTTTCTTGATAGCATTTTTGTATCTGCTTTTTCTTGCTCTATTAACGGTAGTTTGTTTAGATATTCTTCTAATTCTTTTGATTGCAGATTTTGTATTAGCCATATTTGCAGGGGTATAGCTTGAGATTTTATATTGGTCAATTAAATAATTAGTTATATTTGGCATATATTACAAAAAAAAGTTGACCTGTTGGAAATAGTTTTTTTTTGTATTATCCCATTACAATTAAATCTTTTACAATTTAATCCGTTTCTCTCATAAACTTTAAAATTTTTTTGAAAATTACCCTTATTGCCTGAAGTATTCTTAAAATCTTTTATACTAGATCCACCTTTTTTAATCGCGCTGATAAGAACTTTTCTAGAATTAATCATTAACTTTTTACATTCTTCTTTTTGAATAAGATGTGCCTCTCTAATTGGGTTTATTTTGCTTAAAAATAAGATTTCACTTGCATATATATTTCCAATTCCTGAAACAAAATTTTGATCAAGTAAAAAATTCTTTATATTTTTTTTTTTTCCTTTAAAAAAAGAGGAAATATATTCTAAATTGAATTCTGACTGAAATGGTTCGGGACCTAAATTGGCAAATTTTTTTTTTAATAAATTTAAATTTTTAATAATTTGAAAAAAACCAAATCTTCTTGGATCATTATAAATAACTTTTAAATTTTCAAAAATTATTTCAACATGATTATGTAATTTAGGTAAAATGGGTGAACTATAAAAACTAGTATTTGTGATTGAGTTTTTTTTTCTTTTACTAATTATATGAACTGTTCCTGACATTCCAAGATGCAATAGGCAGTAACTTTTATTAGATAAATATAAAATTATATATTTAGAAAACCTCTTAACATTAATTATTTTTTGACCTTCCAAGAAAGTTGCAAAATATAAAGGAATTTTTAGTCTTAAATTTCGGTTTCTAATTATTACTTTTTTTACCTTTTTTTGTTTAATTTTTTTATCTAATGATTGTCTTATAATTTCTACTTCTGGTAATTCTGGCATTTAATACTATATTGGATGTAAATTTTTTTTTATGCAACAATATCTACAAAATAAAAAAGGGCTTGTACAAAATGTTTTCGATCAAGTTTACGACAAATATGATCTAATGAATGATTTTATATCATTGGGCGTCCATCGTTTATGGAAAAAAAATATGATAAATATGATGAATCCTTCAAATAATCAAAAATTGATAGATGTCGCTTGTGGGACTGGAGATATTGCAAAACTTTTTTTAAATAATGTTAATGAATATGCAGAAATAACTTGCGTTGATCCAAATAAAGGTATGATAAAAAAAGGCAAAGAAAAATTAAATCAATATAAAAATTTAAATTGGGTCGAAGCACCTGCGGAAAAACTTCCTCTAAATAAAAATTCATTTGATTTTTATACAATAAGTTTTGGGCTAAGAAATACTAAAGATTTAGATAAATCTTTAGCTGAAGCTTACAGAGTCCTAAAACCTGGTGGTCGATTCTTATGCCTTGAATTTTCAAAAATACAAAACACAAATCTAGAACTTATTTACAAAAATTATTCAAAACTGATCCCAGCTATTGGAAAACTCGTAGTCGGAGAAAAACAACCTTACGAATATCTTGTTGAAAGTATAGAAAAATTTATTAATCAAGAAGAATTGATAAATTTAATGATTAAAAATAATTTCAAGAAATGTTTTTATAGAAATTTGTCTGGTGGAATAGTTTCTATACACAGTGGATGGAAGATTAATGATTAAAAAACTTATAACCTTATTTAGACTAGGCAGGAAAGTAGCAAAGTCTGATGTTCTTAATATCACAACTAAATTTCAAGAACCACCATTATCAATAAAAATTCTATTTAAAATTTTGTCTTTTTCATTTTCAGAAAAAAAACAGAAAGACATTGAAAAAGATGAAGGTGAAAGATTGTCAAACTCACTTGAATCAATGGGAACGACCTTCATTAAACTAGGTCAATTTTTGGCAACTAGACCAGATATAATTGGAGAGGAGCTTTCAAAAAAACTTGAAAATTTGCAAGATAAATTACCGCCATTTTCTTTACTAGAAGCAAAAGAAATAATTAATAATGACTTAGGTAACGAAACTTATGACTCTATTATAAATTTAAGTGAACCTATTGCTGCAGCTTCCATAGCTCAAGTTCATAAAGCTCAAATTAACGATAATGGTATTATAAAAGATGTAGCAGTAAAAATTTTGAGGCCAAATATAAGAAAAATGTTTAATGAAGAAATAGATGCAATGATGCTTTTTGCTTTTTTAATAGAGTCTTTCATCAAAAAAACAAAAAGACTTAAATTAGTTGAAGTTGTTTTTTTATTGAAAGAAATTACAAATTTAGAAATGGACTTAAGATTTGAAGCGGCTGCTGCAAATGAATATGCGGAAAATACAAAAAATGATGTGGGATTTAGAATTCCTCAAATTTATTGGAATTATACTAGTGAGAACGTGATGACTTTAGATTGGGTAGAAGGAGTTTCAATTCGAGAAACACAGAAGTTAAAAGATAAAAATTTTAATACTAAAAAAATTGCTGAAGATATTATTCAAAATTTTTTAAGACATGCAGTTAGAGATGGATTCTTTCACGCTGATATGCACCAAGGAAACATATTTGTAGATAATGATGGTCAAATTGTGCCTATTGATTTTGGGATTATGGGAAGACTCGATAATATGAGTAAAAGATTTTTGGCAGAAATTTTATTTGGTTTTATTCAAAGGGACTACCGTAAAGTTGCTGAAGTACATTTAATTGCAGGTCTTGTTCCAAAAGAGGTGCCTATAGATGATCTGGCACAAGCTCTGAGATCAATTGGAGAGCCAATTTTTGGTCAAGCAGTAAAAGATATTTCTGGTGGAAAATTATTAAAACAATTATTTGACGTTACTGAAAAGTTTAATATGCAAACACAACCTCAACTTCTAATGCTACAGAAAACAATGGTTGTTGTTGAGGGAGTAGCAAGAAAGTTAAATCCTGACACAAATATTTGGACAACTTCAAAGCCTGTTCTAGAAAATTGGCTAAAAGAAACAAAAGATCCTATGACGAAAATTAATGAAACTCTTCAAAATACTTCAGAGGTAATTAAAAGATTACCTGAATTTCCTGAAATCATGGATAAGGCTAATCAAGCTCTAACTTATTTAGCTAGTGGACAGATACCTCAAAATTCTAACTCATATAGGGCTTTAAATACCCAAAAATCAGAAATGACTGCTTTTAGAAATCAATCTATAATTGGTGTTTTAGTTCTTGTAATTTTTGGTCTATTGGTATTTTAATTCACATCATGAATAATTTGAATAATAAAAAAATTTTGTTAATTATATGCGGTGGAATAGCTGCTTATAAAAGCCTTGAAGTAATTAGACTTTTAAAAAAAAGTGGTGTTATCATAAAAACTATTCTTACAAAAAGTGGCGCTGAATTTGTGACACCTCTTTCAATAACTTCACTATCTCAATCAAAAGTTTATCAAGATCTTTTTAATTTAGAAAATGAAGTTGAAATGGATCATATAAACCTTTCTAGATGGGCAGATCTCATTTTAATCGCACCTGCAACAGCAAATACAATATCTAAGCTTGCAAATGGAAATTCTGATGATTTGGCATCTACAGTTGCTCTAGCTTCAAATAAAAAAATTTTAATTGCACCTGCAATGAATGTAAGAATGTGGGATCATCAATCTACTAGGGAAAATATAAATAAACTAAAAGCATATAACTATAGATTAATTGGACCTGAAATTGGAGATATGGCATGTGGTGAGTATGGTGAAGGAAAAATGTCAGAACCAAAAAAAATAGTAAATGAACTAAAAATTTATTTTGATAGTTTAAAAAAAAACAATAAACTAAAAGCAATTGTAACAGCAGGACCTACCAATGAATATATTGATCCAGTTAGATTTATTTCAAATAAATCAAGTGGTAAACAGGGATATGAAATTGCAAAATCCTTATCAAAAAAAGGCTTTGACACAACACTAATCTCAGGCCCAACAAATTTAAAAATTAATGATAATGTTAATTTAATAAAAGTTGAAACTGCTGAAGAGATGTTTCAAGCAACACTCAATAATTTACCTGCTGATGTTGCAATATTCTCTGCAGCTGTAGGTGATTATAAATTAAAAAAAACTTCTAAAATTAAAATAAAAAAACAAGATAAATTCAATTTAGAATTGGAGAAAAATGTAGATATTCTAAATTATGTATCTAATCATAATTCTTTAAGACCTCAGCTTGTAGTAGGTTTTGCTGCAGAAACAAATAATTTAGAAAACTATGCAAATAAAAAACTAAATGAAAAAAATTGTGACTGGATAATTGCAAACGATATATCAAATAAAAAAATTGGATTTGGATCAGACTTTAATGAGGTATCAATTTTTTATAAAAGTAAAAAGATTGATAAACTTCTATACAAACCTAAATCTGATATTTCAGATGAAATAGTAGAAAAAATTATTAATCATTTAAACTAATGGTTAAAGTTTTAATTAAAAAACTAAATCCCACAGTTCAATTACCTTCATATAAAACAAATGGTGCATCTGGTATGGATTTAATGGCTTATATAGA
>CABXBX010000014.1 GCA_902510495.1 uncultured Pelagibacteraceae bacterium | reverse complement strand
GTTAAATTGTGAATTAGATAAAATAGGACTATTTAAAACATAAATATTTTCTTTCGTTAAAGTATCAAAATCAAGAATATTCCCTAAATTGCCAAATCTAGTTTTTAAACTCATCACTTTATTTTCCCTCAATGAGTCAATTGGTGGGTTAGTTACTTGGCTGAAATTTTGTCTAAAAAAATGGTAAAGTGGTCTGTACTTGTCTGATAGAACAGCAAGAGGGGTATCATCACCCATTGAACCAGTTGCTTCTTTTGCATCTTCTGCCATAGGATGTAAAATAAGTTCTAAATCTTCGAGGCTTATTCCGAAAGTATATTGTCTTCTTCTTAAACTCTCTCCATCAAAATTATGTTTTTCATTAGAAATTGATAATTTTTCATCTAAATCAATAATTTGAGAATTGAAGTGTTTAAACTCTTTGGCCAAATAATCTTTAATTTTATTATTCGAAAAAACTTTTCCCTTTTCAATTCGGACACCAATAATTTCACCAGGACCTAATCTTCCTTTGGTTAAAATTTTTTTTTCATTTAATTCTATCATTCCAGTTTCTGATCCTGCAAAAAGCATCTTATCTTTAGTGATTGCGTATCTTAACGGTCTAAGCCCATTTCTATCATTCGCAGCTATAACCCACTCATTGTCAGTAGCAGCTATCGCGGCAGGTCCATCCCAGGGTTCCATTGTGCTATTTAAAAAATTAAACAATTGTTGATGACTTTTAGATAATGTTTTATTTTTTTTTGACCACGCATCTGGTACCAACATCAATTTAGCTAAAGGAGCTGATTGTCCTGATTTATTTAACAACTCAAACACATTATCTAATGCAGCAGAGTCAGAAACGCCTTTTTGAATAACTGGTTTTAAGTTTTCAACGTCATCAAAAAGCGGACTACTCATTTCTTGTTCATGCACTTTCATCCAATTTTTATTTCCTTTGTAAGTATTTATCTCACCATTGTGAGCTATAGCTCTGAATGGTTGAGCCAGACTCCAACTTGGGGCTGTATTTGTTGAAAATCTTTGATGAAAAATTGCATATCTTGATACAAATCTTTGATCTTTCAAATCTAGATAAAAATCAGATATCGACTCTGCTAAATATAATCCTTTGTAAATTATAGATTTTGAACTTATTGAACAAATGTAAAAATTATTTAATGATGCATCAAAAGCTTTATTCTCGATTTTCTTTCTAGTTTCATAAATTTTTCTTTCTAAATTTTTATCTAACAGGTTTGGATCATTAGATTTAAATAAAACTTGAATGATTTCTGGCATAGTTTGGAGAGCTTTTTCACCTAAAACTTTAGGATTAACTGGAACTTGTCTCCATCCATATATGCTAAAATTATTTTTAGTTAATTCACTTTCAACAATTGTTTTGCAATTTTCTTGTGATGAATAGTCATTTCTAGGTAAAAAAATCATACCTACACAAATTTCTGAGTTATCATAGTCATGTCCTGTAACCTCAATTTTTTCTATAAAAAAATCTTTTGGTATTTCAACATGTATTCCAGCCCCATCTCCAGTTTTTCCATCTGCATCGACAGCACCTCTGTGCCAGACTGCTTTCAAAGCCTCAATTCCATATTCAACGACTGCTCTAGATTTTTTGCCTTCTGTAGATGCAATCACACCAACTCCACAAGCATCATGCTCCATTTCTTCTGAATAAACATGATTTTTAGTTAATAATTTTAGATTTTCTTTATAATTATTCATTATGCTACTTTTGATTTTTGGGTTTCAACATTTTCTAAATGAGCTTTCATCGCCTTAGCTGCATCTCTTCCATCTTTAATAGCCCATACTACTAGAGAAGCTCCCCTTACAATATCTCCTGCAGCAAAAACTCCTTTTAAGTTTGTTTCCATTGTATCAAAGTCTGTCTTTAGAGTTCCCCATTTCGTAACTTGTAATTCTTTCGCATCAAATAAATATGGTAAATCTTCTGGATCAAATCCAAGAGCTTTAATTACCATATCAGCTTTTATTTCAAATTCTGAACCAGCTTTTACTTCTGGTCTTCTTCTTCCTGAATCATCGGGCTCACCTAATTCAATTTTATCAACAATTAGATTTTCAACTTTATTAGTACCCTTGAACTCTTTTGGGCTTGATAGCCAAACAAATTCAACACCCTCTTCCTCAGCATTAGCAACTTCTCTTGCTGAACCTGGCATATTTTCTTTATCTCTTCTATATAAACATTTAACTGACTTGGCTTTTTGTCTTACTGATGTTCTTACACAATCCATAGCAGTATCACCACCACCAATTACAACTATATCTTTTCCTTCAGAATTTAATATTCCCTTATCAAATAAATCAACTTTATCCCCCAAACCTTTTTTGTTTGACGCAGTCAAAAATTCCATAGCTGGAAAAATATTTTCTAGGTCATTTCCTGGTAAGTTTATTTCTCTCGGCTTGTAGACTCCTGTCGCTATCAAAATAGCATCATGTTTTTTTCTTAATTGTTCTAACGTAGCGTCCTTACCAACTTCAAAATTTTGAATAAATTCTATACCACCGTCTTTTAAAAGTTTAGTACGTCTCTCAACTACATGTTTTTCTAATTTAAAATTAGGGATACCATAAATTAATAAACCACCCGCACGATCATAACGATCATACACTGTAATTTTATATCCATTTTTTCTTAATTGCTCAGCAGCTGCTAATCCTGCTGGTCCTGCACCAATTATACCAATACTTTGATCCTTTTCATATTTTACCTCAATTGGTTTAACCCAGCCTTGTTCCCATGCATTGTCAGTAATATATTTTTCCATTGAACCAATTGTTACTGTTCCATGCCCGGATTGCTCTATAACACAGTTTCCCTCACAAAGACGATCCTGTGGACATATTCTTCCACAAACTTCTGGCATGTTATTTGTGCTTTGAGATAGTTCGTAAGCCTCTTTGAGTCTGCCCTCTGCGGTAAGTTTAAGCCAATCAGGTATATTGTTACTTAAAGGACAATGAACCTGACAGAAAGGTACTCCACACTGAGAGCATCTACTAGATTGCTCTTGAGCTTTTTGTTTAACGAAATCATCATAAATTTCATTAAAATCATCTTTCCTATTGCCAACTTCTCTTTTAGGTGGAGTTTGTTGACCTATTTTTACAAATTTAAGCATTTTGTCATTCATAATTTTTTTTGAATCAAAGCAAAATATACATTGTTTTTTGTAGTAAAAGAATTATTTAGGTCAATAATTATGACCTTTATTTTAATATAAATAGCTTAAAATAATGAAAATTTAATTTTTGCATATCTAATATGTTTAAATGGAATTGTTTTAAAAGGATATTTTTTAAGTTACGACACTTATATGTTCCAAGATTTTATAGAAATTCTAATTTTATCAGCTATTCAAGGTATATCCGAGTTTTTACCAATAAGTTCCTCTGCACACTTAATAATAGTTTCCAACCTATATAACCTTAAATCAAGTTCATTGTTAATAGATGTAAGCTTACACCTGGGCTCTTTATTAGCAATAATATTTTATTTTAAAAAAGATTTATTTGATTTAAGAAAAAATCAAAAATTATTAACGTTGATTATAATTGGTTCTATCCCACTAATAATCTTTGGTTATTTGTTATATTCAACTGATTTAATTCATTTTTTAAGAAATATAAAAGTTATTGCATGGACCACATTGTTTTTTGCCATCATTTTATTCTTTGCTGATCAAAGAAAAACTGACCGAAATATATCTATAAATTTAAATATTAAATCAATACTGTTTATTGGTTTATTCCAAATTTTAGCATTGATACCTGGTGTTAGTAGAGCAGGTATCTCAATTACAGCTGCAAGATTTTTAAATTTTAACAGAGTAGATTCAAGTAAAATTTCTTTTTTGCTATCTATTCCCGCTTTGGCAGGTGCAAGCTTTTTAGGACTTAGGGATGCTTTTGAACAGTCTTTAGATTTGAATTACTTAATCTTGATTGCTGTAGTTTTATCCTTTTTGTTCTCTTATATTACTGTTAAATTTTTTTTAAATTATTTAAAAAAATTTTCTTTAAACCTTTTTGTAATATATAGAATAATTATCTCTATTGTTTTATTTTTGATAATATATTCTTAATTTGTTTTTTTTATTAAAGGTAATAGTTGAGATAATAAAACACCACATAAGATGAATAAACAACCTAATAAATTATTCATACCCAAAATTTGATCAAGTAAAAACCAGGCAGCAATTGTTGCAAAGACTCCCTCTAATGAAAAAATAATAGCTGCAGGTGCAGGTGATATATTTTTTTGAGCGTAAATTTGTAAAACAAAAGCAAAACCACCTGATAAAATACCTGCATATAAGATAGAATCAATTTCATTTAAAATATTTTCAAAAACAAACTCTTCATATATGAGACCAATAAAAAAGGAGAAAAGTGCAACTATAAATGTTTGTATCGCACCAAGTGTTAATGGAAGGTTATATTTAGTAACTATGATACCTGTAAAAATAATATGGGTACTCCAAAATAAAGCACCTAATATTACAAGAGTATCACCAAGTCTTACTGTAGCATCATAAAAATTTGTTAATAAATATCCACCTATTAAACATAATATTACTGACGGCCATACACTCCAATGAACAGTTTTTTTTTTTGAATAAAAAAATTATGATTGGAACCATTGGAACATAAAAAATGGTAAAGAACGCTGCGTTGGCAACATCTGTATATTGTAGAGCAACTTGTTGTAAAGCAGATCCTAGAAAAAGAGATAATCCAATTAAAAAAGCGAGGATAGCAAATGTTTTAAAATCTAATCTAAATTCTGATTTAAATTTTTTTATCTCAAATAAAAAAACTAAAGGAAGGATTGCTAAAAATCCTACAAAAAATCTAACTGCATTGAAGGTAAAAGGACCAATGTCATCCATTCCAGTATCTTGGGCTATAAATGTAGTCCCCCAGATAAAAGTGCACAACAAAGCGCTAAGTAATGAAACCGTTTTTGACATAATCTTTATATAGCTAATTTATAGGCAAAATTTTTACCTAAATTTTCTTTTAAGTCATTGTTAAAACGTGCAGCCTCAGCTCCATCAATTATTCGATGATCATAAGATAAGGATAAAGGTAACATCGTGCGAGTTAAAAATTTGCCATCTAAAAAAACTTGTTTTTTTTCAGATTTACCAATACCTAAAATTGCGACTTCAGGATAATTTATAATTGGTGTAAAAAAAGATCCTCCAATTCCTCCAAGGCTAGTAATTGTCATAGAACCTCCAAATAATTCTTTTTTGTCGATTTTTAAATTTCTACATTCATCGCTTAATTTTTTGAGCTCTTTTCCTATTAAGGAAATATTTTTATTATCTGCATTTCTTAACTTTGGTACCATCAAACCATGAGGTGTATCTACAGCAATACCTATGTGATAATATTTCTTTACAGTCATTTTTCCTTCATCAATTGTGTCAATTGATGAATTAAAGTTTGGGAATTTTTTTAGTGATGCTGTTAATGCCTTAACTATAAAAGCAAGAGGAGTAATCTTCTTTTTTTCTCCAGTATAAATATCAGTAAGAGAAGTTCTGAACTCCTCTAGTTCGGTAATATCTACCTCATCGTGATTAGTTACATGAGGAATATTAGTCCAAGAGTTCATAAGATATTTTGAAGATAATTTTTTCACTCTTGGTAGATCTTTAACTTCTATTTCTCCGAACTCAGAATGGGAATAATCTTGTTTTATTTTTTCATCATTTTTAATTTTGTTTGTTGAAGTTAAATTTGATTTGGCTGCTACAAATAATTTTACATCAGTTTCAATGACTCTTCCTCCTCTTTCACTGCCTTTAACTTGATTAATATCAACTCCAAGTTCTCTAGCAAATTTTCGAACTTTTGGACTTGCAGATGAAATATCTGTGACTTTATTTTGATTGATAAAAGTTTGAGATACTTCTGGTTCATTTATTTGAACTTTTTTAAAATCTTTTTCAATTATTGGTTTTTTTTGAGTTTGTTTTGGAGTTTCAGATATACTTTCTAAAATTAGTATTAAATCACCTTCCGAAACTTTATCTCCTACTTTAATTTTTAAAGATTTAATTTTACCATCAAAATTCGATGGAATTTCTACGCTAGATTTATCACTTTCTATAGTTATCAAAGGATCATTTTTTTTTAGTATCTGACCTTCCGATACCAAAACTTCTATTACCTCTACATCTTTAAAATCTCCAATATTAGGTACTTTGATCTCAGATTCTGACATTATAACTTGGTTGGCATTGGTTTATTTGTGTCAATTTTATATTTTTTGATGGCTTCTTTTGCATACTTAGATGCGATTAATTGCTCTTTAGCTAACACACTTAATCCATAAGTTACGACATGTTCCTTATCAACTTCAAAAAATTTTCTTAAATTCTTTCTTGTATCACTTCGACCAAATCCATCTGTTCCTAATGAATAAAAACTTTTATTCACGTAAGGCCTAATTTGATCAGAATTCATTCTCATATAATCAGAAGCTGCTAATATTGGTCCTTCTGTTTTACCTAAACATTTTTCTACATAAGATTTTTTTAAATCTTTGTCTGGATTTAGAAGATTGTATCTTTCTACTTCTAAACCATCTCTTCTTAGCTCATTAAAACTTGTTACACTCCAAACTTCGCTATCTATTTGATACTCTTTTTGAAGTATTTCAGCACCTGCTATCATTTCTCTTAAAATAGTGCCAGATCCCAAAAATTGAATTTTGGTTTTTTTATATTTATTAAATTCTTTTATTTTATACATTCCTTTTAAAATACCTTCCTCACAAGATTTATCTTTTGGCATTGCAGGATGAGGATAATTTTCATTCATCGTGGTAATGTAGTAAAAGATATTTTCTTTCTTTTCATGCATTCTTTTAAGTCCTTCTCTAAAAATAACAGCTAGCTCATAATGGAAAGTTGGGTCATACGACACGCAGTTTGGTATAGTGGATGCTAATAAATGGCTATGGCCATCTTGATGTTGTAATCCTTCACCTGCTAAAGTTGTTCTACCTGCTGTAGCACCAATCAAAAATCCTCTAGATTGACTATCTGCGCCTGCCCATGCAAAATCACCTATCCTTTGAAATCCAAACATAGAGTAAAAGAGATATATTGGTATCATTTCTATATCGTGGTTCGTGTAAGAGGTTCCAGCAGCAATCCAAGATGACATTGCGCCCGCTTCATTGATTCCTTCTTCTAAAACTTGTCCACTTTTTTCTTCTCTATATGAACTTAATTGTGCTGAATCTTCTGGTTCATATTTTTGACCTTCATGAGCATAAATACCTATTTTTTGAAAAAAACCTTCCATTCCAAATGTTCTGGCTTCATCAGGAATAATGGGTACTAATCTTGGAGCAACGTTTTTGTCTCTCAGTAGGTTGGTTAACATCCTTACTAATGCCATTGTTGTAGACATTTCTTTTTTACCTGTAGATTCTTTCATGTTATCAAAAATATCTTTTGAGGGGGCTTTAATTGGTTTTGCATAAGTAGTTCTTTCTGGAATAAAGCCACCTAACTGAAGTCTTCTTTCTTTAATATATTTTATTTCTGAGGAATTTTGATCCGGCTTATAATACTCAATATTTTTTACCTGTTGATCTGTCAAAGGAACATCAAATCTATCCCTATAGTACATAAGATCATCTATATCTAATTTCTTTGTTTGGTGAGTAGTGTTAACACTTTCACCACTTTTACCCATTCCATATCCCTTGATAGTTTTAGCAATAACTACTGTTGGACTTCCTGTGTTTTTTGATGCTCTATCATAAGCTGCAAAAACTTTATGGGGATCGTGACCGCCTCTATTTAATCGCCAAATATCTTTGTCTGAAAGGCTAGAAACTAATTCTTTTGTTTCTGGATATTTTCCAAAAAATTTCTCCCTCACATACAAACCATTTCTTGCTTTCATTGCTTGATATTCACCATCCACTGTCTCATTCATTGTTTTCACCAAATGCCCAGTTTTATCATTAGCTAATAAGGGGTCCCAATAAGAGCCCCAAATTACTTTAATAACATTCCATCCTGCTCCTCTAAAAATACCTTCTAATTCTTGAATGATTTTTCCATTACCTCGTACAGGCCCATCTAATCTTTGAAGATTACAATTTACTACAAATATTAAATTATCTAATTTCTCTCTAGCTGCCAAACCAATTGCCCCTAAGGATTCTGGTTCGTCCATTTCTCCATCGCCTAGAAATGCCCAAACTTTCCTACCTTCGTCTTTTATTAATCCTCTATTTATTAAATATTTCATATATCTTGCTTGATAAATCGCTAACATTGGCCCCAATCCCATGGACACAGTTGGAAATTGCCAAAATTTTGGCATTAACCAAGGATGCGGATAAGACGATAAGCCACCAGGATTAACCTCTTGTCTAAAACTATCTAGTTGTTTTTCATTTAACCTTCCTTCAAGAAAAGCTCTTGCATACATGCCAGGCGCACTGTGTCCTTGAAAATAAACTAAATCACCTCCAAATTTATTATTTTTTGCCCGCCAAAAATGATTCATCCCCACATCATAAAGAGTTGCTGCAGATGCAAAAGTTCCTATATGCCCCCCAAGTTCTGGGAATTTTTTATTGGCTCTCACTACCATTGCAGCAGCATTCCATCTAATTAATGATCTAATTCTTCTTTCTGTGTTTTGATCACCATTAGACTTTTTTTCTTCACTCGTTGGAATGGTATTTATATATGGTGTATTTTGCGTATATGGAATATTAGCACCCTCCATATAAGCTTTGTTGATTAATTCTTTAATTAAGTAATGTGCTCTTTGATTTCCATCTTTATCTATAACTGCAGTTAGAGACTCTAGCCATTCAGTTGTCTCTTGTGGGTCAATATCACCTTCATTTACTACTTGAATTATTTTTGATTTTTCTTTTTCAATCTTTTGAGTAGGTACTTTTTGTTCTTGATTTTTTTTTAAAGAACTTTCTGCTTCTTGAATTAAATTTTCAGTATTTTTTGGAACATCTTTTGATGATAGAGGTTCTTGACTCAAATTTGATATATTAAGAAGCAAGTCACCTTTTGAAACTTTATCCCCAACTTTTACTGCTATTGAATCGATTTTTCCAGAGAATGTAGATGGAATTTCTACACTTGATTTGTCACTTTCTATAGTAACGACTGGATCATTTTTTTTTATCTCTTGTCCCTTTTTGACCAGTAATTCAATTACTTCAACGTTTTCAAAATCACCAATATCTGGAACTAATAGTTTTTCAGTCATTTTTTATGTTTTATACACTATAAAAATATTGTTATTTTCAAATTCTAACACATTCTGCTCAATTTTTTGACACTCTTTACATACATGCTTCAAAAATGATTAAAAAGTTATTAAAAACACTTATTCAACCAAAAGTTAGCACTTATATAGATGCTAAAATATGGATACAAAAAATTTTATTAGAAGAGAAATACGGAAAGATTAATTCCTAAATTCTCTCCACACACAAAGCAATACCCATCCCTCCACCTATACAAAGTGTGGCACAACCTTTATTTTTTTTTTGTCTTTTCATTTCATGAATTAAGGTCACAAGAATTCTTGCTCCTGAAGCTCCAATTGGGTGACCAAGAGCAATTGCACCGCCATTGACATTTACTTTATTTTTTTCAATTCCTAGTTCTCTAATTACAGCTATACTTTGAGCAGCAAAGGCTTCATTAACCTCAAATAAGTCAATTTCATCTATATTCCATTTTGCTTTTTCTACTGCTTTTCTTACGGCCTCTATAGGTCCTAAACCCATCAAAGAGGGATCTACCCCGACAGAAGCCCATGATACTATTTTTGCCAAAGGTTTAATTGATTTTTTTTCTGCTTCTTTTAAAGAGGTCAATAATAAAGCAGCAGCTCCATCATTTATTCCTGAAGAGTTTCCAGGTGTAACAGTTCCATTCTCTTGAAAGACAGTTTTTAATTTTTCTAATTCAGACATTTTTAGATCTTGTCTTGGATGCTCATCCTTATTTAAAATATTTCCATCATGATTTATTTTAATTAGTTCATCACTAAATTTATTATTAGTCATGGCTTCTTTTGTTTTTTTTTGAGAGTTTAAGGCAAACTCATCTTGTTCTTGCCTTGATATATCAAATTTTTTTGCAACATTTTCTGCAGTAACGCCCATATGATAATTATTAAATGCATCAATTAAACCATCACTCATCATCGTGTCTAATAATTCATCTTCTGAAAATTTTTTTTTTTCTCGATAAAATATTGAGTGTGGAGCTATTGACATATTTTCTTGACCTCCAGAAATTACATTTATCGACTCCCCTAGTTTTATTGATTGATAACCTGATATAACTGCCCTAAGTCCGGATCCACATACTTGATTAATTATATGTGCTGGTTTTGAATTTGGTATGCCAGCTTTTATTGCAGCTTGTCTTGCTGGGTTTTGTCCAGCACCAGCAGTTAATACTTGGCCCATAATTACTTCATCAATTTCTTCATTGCTAAATTTAGATTTGCTTAAAACCTCTTTAATAACTACTGATCCAAGCTCATCGGAACTCATATTTCTTAATGAACCTTTGAATGTACCTATTGGTGTTCTAATTGCACCTACAATAACCACTTCAATTGATTTATTTTTCATATAATTTTAAATTTGTCTTATCATTAAAATACACTAAAAATTGATATACTATAATTAAATAAAATTAAAAATGCGCCTGTAGCTCAACTGGATAGAGCGCTTGGCTACGGACCAGGAGGTTCTGGGTTCGACTCCTAGCAGGCGCACCATTAGTGAGAAATAAAAATGTTTAATTGGTTAACAAAAGCCTCTTTACAAATGTCTGTAATTTATTTTTTTATAATTATTTTTATTATTTTATTAATTTTAACATTTATACTATAAAAAATCATGTCTGATAAATTTGATCAAATAAGTCTTAAGCCAGGTTTCATGAAACATAATGGTGGTCTTTTATTTAGAAATATTTCTGAAAATGAATATGAATTTAAATCAACTGTTGTAGAAAATCATTTAAATGCAGCAGGTATAACTCATGGGGGATATCTATCAGCATTAATAGATGCTGGTGCTGGAACAGCGGCACATAGATCAGCTGAAAATGCACCATGTGTTACAATATCCTTAGATTTAAAATTTATAGGTGCTTCAAAAATTGGTGACGAAATTGTTGGTAATGTAAAAATTTTAAAAAAAACAAAAACTCTTATATTTTTATTTTGTGTTTTAAAATGTAATAATAAAATAATTACCTCTGGTTCAGGAGTTTGGAAAATTTTAAAAGTAAAACCTTCAGAGTTAGGACCTGGCGGTTAAAACTAATGTCATAATTAAAGTTTTAGAAAAAATTTTAAATATGTTAAAATAAATAGTATTATTAATTTGAATGAGAACTTTTTATCCTCCGATTCGGTCATGTTTTAGTCTATTTTTGTTCTTCAGCACTAACTATATCTGGTAGGTAAAAATTTAAGTACACCAAAGATAGAAATGACTAAAAATAAAGTTACTGCAGTTCTAGGTCCAACAAACACGGGTAAGACTCATTTAGCAATTGAAACAATGTTGTCTTTTGACAGTGGAATGATTGGTTTTCCCCTTAGACTTTTGGCTCGTGAAGTTTATGACAAAGTAATTAAAAAGATTAGCTCAGATAAGGTTGCATTAATAACTGGTGAAGAAAAAATTATCCCAGCAAATGCAAAATATTTTTTATGTACAGTTGAATCAATGCCTATTGATAAACAATTAGATTTTGTTGGTGTGGATGAAATACAAATGTGTGCAGATCATGAAAGAGGACATATTTTTACAGATAGATTGATAAATTTAAGAGGGAGCAGATTAACAATGTTAATGGGTTCTTATACTATCAAAAATATCATCTCAAATTTAGATGATGATATAGAATTTATTAATAGAAATAGATTATCTAAACTTTCATACGCTGGTCACAAAAAAATTTCAAGAATACAAAGAAAGACTGCAGTAATAGCATTTTCAGCGGAAGAGGTTTATGCAATTGCTGAGCTAATCAGAAGGCAAAAAGGTGGTGCTGCAATTGTAATGGGATCTTTGAGCCCCAAAACTAGGAATGCTCAAGTGGAATTGTATCAATCTGGAGATGTAGATTTTTTAGTCGCAACAGATGCTATAGGTATGGGTATAAATATGGATCTTGATCAAGTTTATTTTTCAAATTTAAAGAAATTTGATGGAAGAAAATTGAGAAAACTTAATCTTTCAGAAATAGGACAAATTGCAGGAAGAGCTGGAAGATATTTAAACAATGGTAGTTTTGGGATTACAGGGGATTGTAAAGAAATAAATGCTGAAGAAGTTGATTTATTAGAAAACCATAAATTTGAAGAAATACAATATTTATTTTGGAGAAATTCAAACTTAAATTTTAATAATCCCTCATCACTTATTAAATCTTTAGACGAAAAACCTAAAGAAAAATGGTTAAGAAAAATACATGAATGTGAAGATGAAAAAGCTCTAAAATTTTTTTTAAGAGATAAAAACCTTGAAAATATTAAATTTGATCAAAAAAAACTAAACCTTCTTTGGGAGTGTTGCCAAATTCCAGATTTTGTAAAAAAAACTTATGGGAACCATTATGAAGTTATTGGAAATGTTTTTAAATATTTAAATAGTGAAAAAGGTAAAATTACTGATGATTATATGCGACTACAGCTCATGAAACTTGATAAATTGGATGGAAATGTAGATTCTTTATCAAATAGAATTGCAAATGTAAGAACTTGGTCATATGTTTCAAATAAAAATAATTGGATAGAAAATCAAAACTACTGGATAGAAAAAACAAAACTATTAGAGGATAAACTTTCAGATAGACTTCATGAAGAACTTACAAAAACATTTATTGATAAAAGAGCAAGTGTTCTCGCTAGAGGTTTAAAACAAGATATGGAATTTGAAACTAAAATATTAGAAAACAATGAAGTAATGATAGATAATCAATTCATTGGAAAGATTAATGGTCTTAAATTAGAGTTAGATTTAAAAAAAGGAGCCTTGGAAACTGATATCAAATCTCTTAAAAAAGCTGCAAGGCAAAGTGTGGGTCCAGAACTTTTAAGAAGAATAGAGTCAATTATTCAAACTGGTTTAATCGAACTTAAAGATGATTTTAAAATTTATTGGAAAAAATCACCAATAGCTAAATTAATATCTGGAAGAGATTATTTAAATCCAAATATTGAAATAATTGTTGACGACATTCTAGAACATAATCAAACACAAAAATTTATTATTTTTTTGGAAAAATGGTTAAAAAATAAAATTGATACAATTCTTAAAAGCCTTGTTGATTTAAAAGATTTAAAAGAAAATAACTCATCAATAAAAGCTCTTGCTTATCAATTATATGAAAATAATGGTGTACTTGAGAGAAATAAGGTTACAGAGTATTTAAAAGATCTTGGACAAAACGAGAGAAAAGTCTTAAGAGAACTTGGTGTAAAATTTGGACGATATCATATTTTTTTATATAAATTGATTAAACCTGAGGCTGTTTCATTAAGAACTTTACTTTGGAAAAATTATTACCAAAAATATTTTAATTTAAAACCACCAACATTTGGTCTAAATTTTTTAGACAACCAAAAAATAAATAACAGAAATTTTATGTTACTTTGCGGATTTGAAAAATTTGAAAATATTTATGTTAGAATTGATATTTTAGAAAGATTATTCGTACAAATTATAAATTCTGATCAAGAAAAAGAAATTAAAATGACCTCAGATATGCTAAATTTACTAGGGTGCGGCAAAGATAACTTTAAAAAACTTCTGAAAAATATGAATTACAAAGTTTTTGAAAAAGAAAAAGAAATATTTTTTAAATACAATCCTCGTAAAAAGTCTAAAAAAGAAAGTAAAAAAACTTTTAAAGAAAGTCCTTTTGGTGTTTTAAAAGATTTAAATTTTAATTAAAAGATAATGTTTTTCAAAAAAGACGATAAAAATGAAGATTTTGTAAAAGTCGCTGCTCTACTAATACATGCAGCAAAAATAGACGAAAATTTTTCAGATAAAGAAGAAGAAATAATTCATCAAGCTCTTTTAAAACTAGGTGCTGATGCACAAAACATAGAGAGTATAATTAAAGATGGAAAAATATTAGAAGAAAATACTAATCAAATATTAGATTTTACAAAAGAAGTTAAAATGATGGATGAAGAGAAAAAGAAGGAAATTATAGAGTCTTTATGGAGAATAATATATTCAAATAAAGAAGCAGATGTGTATGAGACAAATTTAATGAGAAGACTTGCTGGATTAATGTATATTGATAATAAAGTTATGGGGAATATCAAAGAAAAAATTAAAAAAGAAAATCCATAATGACTTACATAGTTAATGAAAAATGTATTAAGTGCAAACTTATGGATTGTGTTGAGGTGTGTCCAGTTGATTGCTTTTATGAGGGAAAAAATATGCTTGTAATTAAACCGGATGAGTGTATAGATTGTGGCGTTTGCGAACCGGAATGTCCTGTTGATGCTATTAAAGCGGATACAGAACCTGGAAGTGAAAAATGGTTAGATATCAATAAACAATACTCTGAAATCTGGCCCAATATAACTGAAAAAAAAGATCCACCTTCGGATCATGAAAAATATAAAGATGAGCAAAATAAGTTTGAAAAATATTTTAAAGAAAACATTTAAGAAAAAAAACAATAAAAAAGTCAAAAATAAAGTTGCTCGTAAAAAAGTTAAAAAGACTTCTAAAAAAGTTAAAAAAATAATCAAAACTAAAATTAAAAAATCTTTAACCAAAAAAGTTATAAACAAAGTTGAAAAATCAACTGAAACAAAAGCTGATAATTTAAGAATTTCTAAAAATACTGAAACAAAACCTGAGATTAAAAAAGTAAAGAAACAAGAAACTGAAAAACGTGAATACAAGATTAAAGATTATATAGTTTATCCCAAACATGGTGTTGGACAAATAACTGAATTTAAAAAGATAAGCATAGGTGGGATTGATGTTGAAACATATGTAATCAAATTTGAAAAAGATAAAGCAAATGGGATGGTGCCAGTTAATAAACAATCACATCTTAGACCTCTCGCTTCAATAAACCAAGTTAACAAATGTATTTCAATCCTAAAAAGTAAACCTAAAATAAAAAGGTCTATGTGGAGTAGAAGAGCACAGGAATATGAGGCAAAAATTTCATCAGGAAAAATTTATGAGCTTGCAGAAGTTGTAAGAGATTTAAATAAAGGTGATGATCTTATGGTTGATCAATCTTATAGTGAACGACAACTATTTGAAAAAGCTTATGAAAGAATAATAGCTGAATTTCAAATAATATTGAATCTTTCACTAGAAGATACCCAAAAAAAATTAGATAAAGCCCTAAAAAGAAATCAAGCTTCTCAACCTCAAACAACAACTCCACCAATAAAACAAACAACCAATGATATGGCAGAGGAAGAAACTTTACCTGATAACGAAGAGTCTTTAGAGACGTAAAAAAAAACGCCTCTCACACGTAAATCGTTATGAGAAGCGTTTTTATTAAAGAATACTAAGTTACTATCTTCTTCTTCTTTTTTTAGCTTTTTTCTTAGCCTTTTTCTTAGCTTTCTTTGCTTTTTTTCTTCTCTTAGGCATCTTTAGCTCCCTTTTTTAGTTAAACGAATCAATTGATTCGCTGTTAATATATTTTTATTTTTTTATAAGCGTTATGTCAATTCTTTAATTAAAGTTAAAATTTTCAAAAATTAAAATTAAATTTAAATAAATTTTTTGAATTTAAGATGTGTAAAAAAGTTAATGTTTATGCGCTTAATAACCAAATATTTTACTCAAATTAATAAAGTTTTTCTAAATCTTCTTTATATTTTTCTAAAATTTTTTTTCTTTTTAGTTTTAAAGTTGGTGTTAACATTCCATTTTCAATTGTAAATTCATCATTTATTAATTTAATTTTTTTAATTTTTTCTACAATTGATAAACTTTTATTTAAATTTTCAATATAAAGTTGAATTTCTTTTTCATTTTTCACTTCATCACTTACAATTATAGCAACTAAATAAGTTTTTTTATCTCCATAAACAAAACTTTGTTTAATTTTATCATTTAAACATAATAAATTTTCAATTTTCGATGGTGAAATGTTATCACCACCAAGATTTACGATTATTTCTTTTTTTCTATCAGTAATTTTTAAATTACCTTCACTTGTGAATTCACCAATATCACCTGTATGTAACCAACTATCTTTTAAAATTTTATCTGTTTCTTTTTTCATATTCCAATAACCAAGCATCACATTCTCACCCTTAACCAGTATTTCTCCATCTTCAG
>CABXBX010000013.1 GCA_902510495.1 uncultured Pelagibacteraceae bacterium | reverse complement strand
TTTGTTTTTAATTCCTCAACCGTTAAATTTTCATTATATTTATAAGCATTCATAACTAAAAGCATCATGTGATAGTGTGAAGGTGATTTTCGAAAAAAATAATTACTTGAGGTATGAGACAATTTCATTTGATCTTCCCAAAAATTTAATAATTCTTTTGTAGTTTTCATTTAAGACCTTACTCGAGTTTTTTGAGGATCGTAATGAGGGAAACCAACTATTTTGGCAGGAATTCTTTTTTGATGCCCATCAATTTTCCCAATTTCAACTTCAGTACCTATTTCAGAATGTCCAATATCTATTCTACATAAAGCAATATTTTTTCCTAGAGTTGGAGATAAGCATGCGCTTGTAACTACACCTACCTGTGCTCTTCCAATATGAACACAGTCTCCATGATTGGCTTTTTCTTTACCTATCAATTCAAGCCCAACTAATTTCTTTTGTGGATTTTCTTTTCTTTTAATTAAATTTTCTTTACCAATAAATTCATCAGTTTTAGTTTTAAGTGGCACAGCAAAACCTATACCGGCCTCGAAAGGGTCTTGTTGCCCGTCGAACTCATTGCCAAATAAAACTAACCCAGCTTCAATTCTCAACAAATCTAGTGCAGCAAATCCCGCAGGTATCAAACCTTCATTTTTACCTGCCTCCATTACTTTGTCCCAAACTTGAGGTGCATGATCAGGGTGGCACCAAACCTCATATCCTAGTTCACCCGTATAACCTGTTCTTGAAACAATTAAAGGAATTCCATTTAATTCTTCTAATCTACAAATAGTAAATCTAAACCATTGAAGTTCAGAAACTGTTGGCTGTGTTGGTGGTGTAAAAATTATTTTTTCTAAAATTTTTCTACTATTAGGTCCTTGAACTGAAATATTATTAATTTGATCAGTTGAATTTTTGATAATGACTTTAAATTTCTTTTTCTGTGCTTGTTCTTTAAGCCACTCCCCAGCATATTCATCTCCACATACCCATCTAAAGCCTGTTTCGCTCAATCTTAAAAGAGTACCATCATCAAACATTGTGCCATTCTCATAACACATTGCCGAATAAACAATCTGTCCAACAGAGAGTTTTTTGATATTCCTTGTTAATGTATAGTTCATTAACTCTTCTGCATCAGGCCCTATAATTTCAAATTTTCTCAATGAAGATAAATCAATTACAACAGCTTTTTCTCTACATGCTGTATATTCATTAATAACACCATGCTTAGTATAATCATTTGGAAGCCAAAACCCTCGAGCATCAACAAAGTTTCTTGTTAACTTAGAAGTTCTCTCATAGAAGCCAGTATTTCTAGTAAGTTTTTTTTCTGAGTCAGTTTTCATTCTAAAAGCAAAAGATTTAGTAAATTCTTTTTTTTTGTCATAAGTTCTAACAAATATATCAGTTGGATTCCATCCATTACAGCTATCAATATCACTTGGACAAGCAGTAGTACCACAAGTTAGATCCTTTAATGCTTTGAAAATTACGTAATCTCCAGGTCTTGCAAATGACTCATCTGATAATACTGAGTTTAGACCTCCTGCAGAAGTGTTAAAAAATAAGTTAATTGCGTGCCAACCTCTTTTTTTTTGAACACCATATTTTTCCATAACATCATTTAAATTATCAGAGCAGTTTGCATGTCCAAAATACCCTGCATCCTCATAATATTTGGAAGTACAAGCTAAATTAAATGTATCATGAATTCCAACGGTATCTCTTACTACTTCAACAAGAGGTTCATGATCTACATCATAAAACTTTGAAAACAAACCAGGCCCTGGAAAAGTATGACCCATGAAAGTTCTTGTTGTTTGCCAATCCAATCCATTTTCTTTTCCCTTATCTAGTTTTGAGGTATCGTAAGCAACAAAATCAGAACACTGTCTACCAGTTGGAGTAATTACCTGAATATAATCACCCTCTTTAACTTGGTAAGAATTTGCAGTTGTTCTCACAATGTTTATTTCGTTTGAGGGATCATAAACAGGATCTGGAATTAATGAAAACTCTTTATCCTCTTTTATTATTGATCTTTTGATTGTTATTGTAAGTTCAGTTGATGGATTTTGTTCATGTACCATCATTCTGTTTCCTGGTGCAGCAAAGATACAATAACATTTGTCTTTTGATTTAAACTTAACTTTTTCACCAGCTTTTGTTCCTGTATCAAAAACTATTGATGATTTAGATTTTTCAATGTTCAAATTTCTTTTTTTTAATTGAAGTAAAGCCTGCAAAGATGTTTCGTCTTTTTTAAAAAGGATTTTTTTTATTTCAGAACTATCTTTAGCTTCTTTTAAGTTTAGGATAGCAAGTTCGGATTTACCATCTTTATTAAATACTGAAATTTCGCAAACCTGATTACCCTCATTATTTAAAATTTCTATTTCATCATCAGGTAAAATTTGAATTCCAGTTAAACCACCACCCTCAACAACATATCTTTCAACCCCAGGTGGTAATGAATTTAGTCCTGGTTCTTTTATATCCAAAGTGGTTTGCGACATTTTTATAATTTATTTTTATATTATATAAATATCTAGTTGTTGACTATCATTTTACTTAGGCACATACTAACGACACTTAATATTAAGAAAGGGGAATAAATGCGAAAAATAATATCATTAATATCTGCAATGATAATTTCAGTAGTAAGTTTTGCTGGAATTTCAAATGCTGCAGATAGTAAAAAACCTATCGTTATTCCAACCCACAACTGGTCAAGTCAAATTGTGATGGCTTATGTTATTGGTGGAATATTCGAAAGCATGGGAAATAACGTTAAATACGTTAATGCTGACTCTCAAGCAGTTTACGAGTCAATTAGAATTGGTGACGTAAGTATCTCTCACGAAGTGTGGGAATCTGCTTTTGGTAAATCATTTACAACAGCATTAGATAAAGGTGGTTTGTTAGATTGGGGAGATCATGAAGCTAGAACTCTTGAGGATATGGGATATCCAAATTGGGTTGCTGATAAAGGATTATGCCCAGGTCTACCAGACTGGACTGCTTTAAAAAATCCTGACTGTGCAAAAAACTTCGTTACTCCAGACTCTGGTGGTAAAGGAAGAATGCTAGAAGGACCACAAACATGGCATGGTGACTTAATCCCTCAAAGAGTTGACGCTCTTGGATTAGGAGATCTATGGATGGTTAAATTTGCAGGAAGTGCCGATGCACTTTGGGCAGAGTTAAAAGCAGCTGAAAAAGAAGGAAGAGGAACAATCATCTTTAACTGGACACCAAACTTTACAGATGGTGCTGGTTTTACATTTATCGACTTTCCTCCATACACTGCTGGTTGTAGACCAGAAGATGGTGGTGACGGAAAATGTGGTTCACCAGATGGTTATTTGAAAAAAGCAGTTAACGCTGATTTTCCAAAAACTCATCCAGCAGCAGCAGCAGCGTTTAAAAAAATGTCATTCTCAACAAGTCAAATTGGTGCGATGGCAGCTTTAGTTGACGTTGATAAAATGACTCACGAAGATGCTGCAAAAAAATGGTTAAAAAAGAATAAAAAAGTTTGGAAAGCTTTTACTAAATAAGGATAAAGCTTTTTAATTTTGAATCTCTCCCAACTTAGTTGGGGGAGATTTTTTTTAATACAATGACAAAACATTTTTTAGTAATATTTTTAAGTTTATTGATTTCGAATTTTTCATTGGCCCAAGATATTAATATTCAAGAAAATTTAGATCTTAAATTTATTTGTGATTTAGAAAAAAAAATAATAAAAAACTCAGAGTATAATTATCAAACATTTTTGGCTAAAGATTTGAGTGAAAAAGGTTTGGAAAAATTTGAAATCCAATCAAAAAAACCTGAAACTCTTTTAATTAATGGCCTTACACCTTTTCTTTCTGACTCCAAAAAATTAGATGTTAAAGTTGTAAATAAAGATATAGTTTTATTTAAATCTATAGATCAAATAAATAACTACTCCGAGTCAGGTATTATCGATAGAAAATCTGGCGAATTAATCCATGAAATCACTAGAAATATAAAAAGTGAGAAATCTGAAAAAGATATTACTTTTTATTTGTGTAGTAAACATGACGAAAAAGTCTGATTTTTTTTTAATTAATTTTGTGTAAACTATTATAATGAAAAAATATCTCTTCAGCATAATTTTAGCTTTGTTAATTACCTCCAATGCTTTTGCACGTAGCACAGGATGTAAAGAAGGGAACTGTGAAAATGGTTATGGTAAATGGGTGTATACAGATAAAACCACTTATGAAGGAGAGTGGGTAGGAACAAAAAAAAATGGTCAAGGAACTGAAACTTGGCCAAATGGATATATTTATAAAGGTGAATTTAAAAATAGTGAATGGAGTGGAGTTGGCGTTTTAACTTTTCCTGACGGTTCAACCTACGAAGGTGAATGGGCCAAAGGATTTATGAATGGAAAAGGAACTTTTACTTCATCAGATGGAACAAAAAAATCAGGCAATTGGAAAAATGGAAAGATACAAGAGTAAATGTCAAAAGAAAGTTATTTAGATAAAATAAAAGATCTACCCGAGACCACAAAACAATTCAGTGGTCTAGTAATAATACTTATAATTATATTTACTTCTTTTTCTATTTTAAATGTTATGTTTGGTGGAGGTGATGAACTAGTCAAAAAAATGAAATTAGAAGAAGAAAGAATTGAACAAGAAAGAAAATTAAGTGAATTAATATCAAAATTACCTTCAGGAATATTAGTAACTTTTGATGGCACAGATCATTATAAATTAACAGATGAGGTATATGAACAAGTCTGCAAAGCAACAAAACTAATTCCGCAACGTGCAATTATGGGTGCAAATTTTTTAAATTTTAGAGCGCATGAAATTTACACAATTAATGGAAATAAAATTGATGAGACATTTGTTAAATGGGATAAGGAAAAAAATAAGTGTTTTGCAGGTTTTACTGTTAGTGGAGATAATGTTGGAGTGAATGAATCTGTAACCGTTAGTGGAGAAGCATTAAGTTTTTTAAGTACAGGTATTGATACTAGAGTTTATTACATTAAAAATTTTTAGGGGGAAAATAGTAATATTATGGATTTAACTTTATCTTAATTTCATATAACTTAATTAATAATTTATGTCTGAGCCAGTAATCAAATGTGAAAATGTTTATAAAATTTTTGGTGCGAGTGCCAAAAAAATGCTCCAAGACTCAAATGGAAATGTAGATGCTAAAACCTTCCAGGAAAATGGATGTATTGTTGGTGTTAACAATGCTTCATTTGAAGTTGCAAAAGGTGAAATGTTAGTTGTGATGGGATTGTCTGGTTCTGGTAAATCAACACTACTTAGATGTATTTCTAGATTAACTGATGCTACAGGTGGAAAAATTTTTATAGAGGGTCAAGATTTATTACAATTAAATAACAAAGAACTTATCGAACTTAGACGAAATAAAATGGGAATGGTTTTCCAAAGTTTTGCTTTGTTGCCCCATAAAACTGTTGTGGAAAACATAGCTTTTCCACTTCAAATTAAAGGTATCAAAACCGAAGACAGTATAAGTAAAGCAATGGACATGGTTAAGTTAGTTGGACTTGACGGAAGAGAAAACTATTTTCCAAGAGAACTCTCAGGTGGACAGCAACAACGTGTCGGTATTGCAAGATCACTGGCTGTTGAACCAGACATTTGGTTTTTAGATGAACCTTTTTCAGCTTTAGATCCCTTGATTAGAAAAGAGATGCAAGATGAATTTTTAAGACTTCAAGAAAAGTTACAAAAAACAATTATGTTCATTACTCATGATTTTGATGAAGCTTTAAAGCTTGCAGATCGTATTGCAATTATGAAAGATGGTATAATTGAGCAGTTAGATACACCTGCAAATATTGTTTTAAATCCAGCTACTGAATATGTAAGAAAATTTACAGAAGAAGTGCCTAGAGAAAAAGTTTTATTAATCTCAGATGTTATGGATACTTCTAAAGATAATCTTGGTGATTTAAAAGTTTCAAAAGATGACATTATTGAGAATGTTGCTGAAAAAATTCTTACTCAAGAAAAATCAGTTGCTGTAATAGATGATAACAATAAAATTATTGGTTCTATTAACCCAACTAAAATAATCAATACAGTTTTTGGAGGAAGAAAAAATAACAATTAATTATGGAACTATTAAAGAAATATCCCAAGACATTTCAATGGTTATTTTTATTAGTTGTTTTTTTTGCTCTATGTTTTGCTATAGAAGTTCCAGAAACATATAAATTTATTCGTGGCCAAGCAGAGTTTATAAAAGATCCAAATCAAAGCAGTTATGTCTTTTTAGGTAAAGAAGTAAGATATTATGCATTTGATGTTTTCTGGAGATTACCTCCATTACTTGGATGGTTACCCATTTGGATAAATGATTCATTATTTTTCCTAATGAATGAATGGATGCCGATAGAAGTTTGGAATGAAGATACTCAAGAATTTAAAAGTCGTCCGATAGTTTTACAAATTACTCGGAATTTGACTGCTTTTATGACTTTTTTAATTCAGTTAATTAGAGAAACTCTTTTAGGTGGTTTAGAAACAATTGTTGCGTTTACAAGTTGGGATTGGATTGATGCTAACCCTTGGGCAGAACTTCCAGGATTACCATGGACTATTGTTGCAGCAGGTTCAGCAATATTAGCATATAAATTAAGTGGTAAAGGTCTAGCAATATTTGCTGGTTTAGTAATGGCTTATATTTCTATATTTGGTCAATGGAAACCATCTATGCAAACCCTTTCTTTTATATTAGTAGCTGCTCCACTATCTTTTATTTTTGGTTTAGGCCTAGGTATTGCAGCTTTTAAAAGTAAGCGTGTTGAAAAAGCTTTATATCCAATTCTTTTAGTGATGCAGACAATGCCTCAATATGCTGTGTTGGTTCCTGCACTTGTTCTATTTGGAGTTGGTGATCATGCCGCAGTAATTATAACTATGATCGTAGCAGTTCCGCCTATGATACTATTAACTTTATTGGGTTTAAGAGCTGTACCACCAGAAGTTATTGAAGCAGGTCGAATGAGTGGTTGTAATAATTGGCAATTAATGTCCAAAGTTTTAATTCCAACTGCTAGAAGAGATATTCTAATAGGGGTAAACCAGGTTATTATGGTGTGTTTTTCTATGGCAGTTATTTCAGCCTTCATTGGAGCAAAAGGATTAGGATTTAATTTACTACTTGCATTAAATCAGTTGAATATTGGATTAGCATTAGAAGCAGGTCTTTGCATCAGTTTAATAGCAATATTATTAGACAAGATGTCTTTAGCTTGGGCTAATAAGCAAAAAGATTACTTTGGAAATTTAACATTTTTTCAGCGAAATAAAAATTCAATATTTTTTGGTTTAGCTGTTTTGTTAGGAATCATTTTTGCTTATTTCGGCTCTTTTTACTTTGAGGAAGGTTATAATTATTTTTTTGAAGTTCCTCACAATAAAGGAATATCAACAGCAGATTTTTGGAATAAAGGGGTAGATTGGATCTTTGATACATTCTTTATATATATAAAAGCTTTTAATACATGGTTAATAGTTGAAGTACTTCAACCAATGAGAGCTTTGTATTTAAGGATGCCTGCAGTTGCTACGATTGTTTTGGTGGTTGGTGCCGGATATCTGATTGGTGGAATTCGTTCTGCTTTAGTTGTGTGTGCTTTAACATTATTTATTGCGCTAAGTCCATGGTGGGATAGAGCCTTAGTAACTACTTATATGGCAACTTTTGGAGTTATAGTATCTTGTATTATTGGATTTACAGTCGGAACTCTATGTTTCCAAAATAAACATTCAACTAATTTTATGCTAGGTGTTTGTGATATTTTTCAAACTTTTCCATCTTTCGTATATTTAATTCCTGTTATGATGCTTTTCGGTATTACTGATACTTCAGTATTAATTGCAGTTATAGTTTATGCTACAATACCAGCTACAAGATACACTATTGAGGGGTTAAGAAGTGTACCTGTTGGATTACACGATGCAGCAACAATGTCAGGTGTAAACAAATTTCAAAGACTTACAAAGATAGAATTTCCTTTAGCTTTTCCACATATGATGCTTGGTCTTAATCAAACGATTGTTTTTGCTTTGTTTATGGTAATCATTGGAGCATTTATAGGCACTGAAGACTTAGGCCAATATATTTTAAAAGCTTTATCTGATAAAAATGGTGCAGGTATTGGTTTAACCCTTGGTATTTGTGTAGCGTTTATAGGTTTAATTTTTGATAATTTAATTAGAACTTGGGTGGATCAAAGAAAAAAACATCTTGGTATTGATTAATAAAAATATTCAACTTCAGAAAAACTATCTGTAGGAAAAATCCAATAAAACTTTAAAACTTCATTTCCATTATTTTTTAATGCGTGTTTTTCATTTCCAGCTATAAAAACAACATCACCTTTCTTAATTTCTTCAAGCTCACCAGATTTATTTAGAGTTCCTACGCCGTCTGTAACTACATATATTTCGTCAGGAGAATGACAATGAAGAATTAAATCACCACCTGGATCAATTTCAGCAAAACCAAGTGAAAGACCAGAACTTTTTGTATAATCTGAATCAATTAAAAACTTCCACCTAACTCCAGGATATTTATCACTTGTAGACCATTCTTGGTTGGAAATAGACTTAAGATTTTTTACAAATATCATGTAAATTAGTATTCACAAATTATTTTGCAGGTTGATCTAAAAATGTTTTCATTGAATCATCCATAGCTTCATCCCACGGAGTGTGATGAATTGGAGCAACAGAGCCCGTCACTGGTGATGAAAAAGATTTATTTCTGTAGGTCAAAATATCTTCAACTTTATGATGCTCCCATTCTTTAAAATGCTTTCTTATTAATTCGAAATCAATTTTAGGATAGTCGGACATTTCATGAAGTTCTTTTGTATACTCTGTTTGAAAGTCAATCATTTGGTCGGGATTTTCTAATTTTTCCTCCATCGTAACCCATTTGTTAATATCGTCAGATATTTCTTTATCACTAGGCATTTTAATTTTTCCCATAATCACATCTCTTGCATACCAAGCCTGGCAATCAAACATATTAAAAGTATGGAATTGATCCTGCATTCCTAAATAAAATAGTTTATGATTATCTTGCCACACAACACCTTTATATAATTTTGGTGGATACAATCTGTTATGAGTTTTTAATTTTAAACTTTCATTTATAAAAGGAAAATAATGTAAATATCCAGTACACAAAATTATAACATCTGCAGACTGTTCAGTTCCATCTTTAAATATCGCTTTTTTTCCTTCAAGCCTATCTAGATAGTGGACTTCTTTCATACCTTTTGGCCATTTAAATCCCATTGGGTTGTGTCTGTATCCAATGGTAACACTTTTTGCTCCATATTTGTTACACTGTAAAGCTACATCTTCGGCAGAATAACTACTTCCTAACACTATAACATCTTTATTTCTAAACTCTTCAGCATCTCTAAAATCATGTGAGTGCATTATTCTTCCAGGAAATGACTTCATACCTGGATATTCTGGTATGAAAGGTACAGAGAAATGGCCTGAAGAAACAATTATATAATCAAAATTTTCCGTTGAAACTTTATTGTTAACTTTGTCCTGATAACTAACTTCGAATTTGTTGTCTTTAAAAACTGTATTGATTACCCTTGTATTAAATTTTATTTTATCTTTTAAATTTCCCTGACTTACTCTTCCAATAATATAATCATATAAAACTTCTCTAGGCGGAAATGAAGGAATTGGTTTTCCAAAATGTTCATCAAAGGAATAATCAGCAAATTCCAAACATTCTTTAGGACCGTTAGACCAAAGATATCTATACATACTATTTGGAACTGGATCACCGTATTGATCAGATCCTGTTCTCCAACTATAATTCCACAAGCCTCCCCAATCTTCTTGTTTTTCAAAACAAACTATTTCTGGAATTTTCTCACCTTTTTTTTCAGCAAGTTCAAAAGATCTTAAAGCGGATAAACCACAAGGTCCGGCACCAATAATAGCTACTTTAGTCATAAATTACCCCTATATAAAAATTTTATAACTGTATTTTAGCCACAAAATGTTAAAAATAGATATAAAAAAATAACCCTATATGAAAAAAATTATTATTATTGGTGGCGGAGCCATGGGGTCTGCATTTACAATTCCATGTTTAGAAAACAATAATAAAGTAACAATCACAGAGCCCTATAGTAAAAGATTTATTAGAGATTTATCATCTAAAGGTAAATTTCATTCAGCTTTAAAAATTAAACTTCCAAAAAAATTAAAATTTAAAAAGTTTTCTAAAGACACATTGAAAGAGAAGTCAGATCTAATCGTAATTGCTTTAAGTCTTTCAGGTATAGATTTTATAGCTAGAGAATTAAAAGATCTTAAAATCAAAACTCCAATTTTAGTCCTTACAAAAGGTTTAAAATATCAAAAAAAAAATAAAAAAATTTTTACAATTTCAGAACAATTCAAAAAAAATTATAACATGTCAAATGTTTCTGTCCTAAAAGGACCTTGTTTAGCTAAAGAATTAGCAAAAAAAAATCAGACTAGCGTCGTTATTGCCAATAAAAATATTAAAGTTGCAAAATCAATCGGAAAAATAATATCAACAAGGTATTATATAACAGAATATTCCAAGGATGTAGTTGGGGTAGAGGTGTGTTCAGCGATAAAAAATATATATTCTATGATTATTGGTGCTGGCCAAAGTTTAAATTCATCATCAAATTTATTTCAAAAATCTATTCTTGAAATGAAATATTTGATTAAACATTTTAAAGGAAAAGAAGAAACAATTTCAGGACTTGCAGGTGTGGGGGATCTATATGTAAGTGCAGCTGGTGGAAGAAATAGTAAAATGGGAAGTTACTTAGGTAAAGGTTATACTTTTAAAAATGCAAAAAAACGATTTATGCCAAATGACACAGTAGAAGGAGAACAGCTTGCTAGAGAAATAGCTCCATATATCTTAAGAAAGATAAAAAAGAAAAAAATTCCTTTAATGATTGATTTGCTGAATGCAATTTTGAAAAATAAAAAAATTAAGATCAATTAATACAATATTTATGAAATCTAACTGGAATTATCCCACTACCGTTTGGGTTGGAGAAAATAGAGTAAGTGATCTAAGTAAAGCATGTAAAAATTTAAGCATTAAGAGACCAATGTTTGTTACAGATAAAGATTTAGTTAATTTGCCTTTTGTAAAAAAGATTATTTCTTTAAATTCAAAAAAATATGATGAATTTACTATTTTTTCTGATTTTTCTGGTAATCCCTTTGGTGAAAATGTTGATGATGGAGTAAATCACTTTATTAAAAAAAAATGTGATGGTGTAATTGCATTTGGAGGCGGAAGTGCCCTTGATGTTGGAAAAGCAATAGCTTTTATGTCTGGGCAGAACAGACCTATTTGGGACTTTGAAGATATAGATGATTATTGGAAAAGAGCAAATGAGAAAAAGATTTCACCTATAATTGCTATACCGACAACAGCAGGTACCGGATCAGAAACTGGGAGAGCTTCAGCAATAATCAATAAAAAAAGTGGAATAAAAAAAATTATTTTTCACCCAAAAATTTTACCATCAATTGTAATTTTAGATCCAGCTTTAACTATTGAATTATCACCAAGATTAACAGCCGCTACGGGTATGGACGCCTTAGCACATAATCTTGAAGCATTTTGTGCACCTAGTTACCATCCAATGGCCGAAGGAATAGCTTTAGAGGGAATGAGATTGATTAAAAGTTCATTATTAACAGCATTTAAAGATGGCAAAAATATCAAAGCAAGACAAAATTTACTAGCAGCATCATCTATGGGTTCAACGGCTTTTCAAAAAGGATTAGGAGCCATACATTCATTAAGTCATCCTGTAAACGCACAATTTAATATTCATCATGGACTATCAAATGCAATTTTTATGCCATATGTTTTAACATTTAACAAATCTTCAATTGAAAATAAAATAGTCTCAATTTGTGGTTATTTAGATTTAGAAAAAAATTTTGATAGTTTTTTGCAATGGATATTAGATCTTAGAAAAAATCTAAATATACCTAATAAACTTTCTGATGTAATGAATTGCTCAAATTTAGATCTAGATCATTTATCATTAATGGCCTACGAAGATCCATCAACTAATGGGAATCCTATAAAAATTTCTAGAGAAGATCTAAAATTGATGTATGAACACAGTATCTCAGGTAAATTATTTTAATGAAAAAATTATTAATAGTTGAGGGCAATTTAAGAGAGGAAAATCAAAGTTTCTCAGAAGAAGGCATTCAAACTCATACCCAAAGTTTACAAGATAGCCTTAGTTATTATTCAAAAGATTTACAATACGATATTGTAAATCCATCATCTGATGACAGTCTTGAAACAGTAAAAGACAAACTTTTAAATTATGATGGACTAATATGGGGTGGAAGTAGTTTGAATATATATAATGACACACCAGAAATTAGAAGGCAGATAGAATTTATGAAAGAATGTCAAAAAAAAGTAAAAAACATATTGGCTATATGCTGGGGTATGCAAGTTGCTGTTACAGCTGCAGGAGGTGAAGTTAAAAAAGCTGAGGGATCACACATTGGAATAGCTAATGAAATTACTATCAATGAAAATGGTTTAAATCATCCAATTTATAAAAACAAAGAAAAAAGATTTAATTCACCAGCATTTAATTTTGATGAAGTAAAAACATTACCTCAAAATGCTGTTTGCTTAGCTTCTAACAAAATTAACAAAGTACAAAGTTTACATTTTAAAGTTAATGAGACAAATGTATGGGGGTTACAATACCACCCAGAGATTACCTATGAAAAAATGATAAGTTTAATTGAATTTAGAAAAGATAGGTTGATTGAAAATAGAAAAGTTTTCAATGACGAAAAGGATGTTAAGAACCATATATCATTTATCAAAAATGAAATTTTAATAACTGACAAAGAAAAAAGAATGGTTGAGTTAAAAAATTGGCTTAATCAACTTGATTAAAACAAACCTTCAATATCACCTTTTTTATTAAGTTTAATAGAATCTGCTGCAGGAACTCTTGGTAATCCAGGCATTGTCATTATAGCTCCACAAACAACAACTATAAATTCAGCACCAGATGAAAGTCTTATTTCTCTTATGGGCAGAGCATGACCAGTTGGAGCTCCCTTTAAGCTTGGATCAGTAGAAAAACTATATTGGGTTTTCGCAACACAAATAGGTAGTTCTCCATATCCAGCCTCCTCAAAACTCTTAAGCTGGTCTCTGATTTTTGTATCAGCTATAACTTCATCAGCTCTATAAATTTCTTTAGCAATTGTCTCTATTTTTTTGAAAAGAGGAGTTTTGCTTTCATATAAAAATTTAAATTTTGCTTCATTTTTCTCACATAAATCTGTAACATGAGCAGCAAGTTCTTTTGTTCCCTCGCCACCATTAGCCCAATGAGTGCACAGACTAGCTTTAACACCCAGTCCATCACAAAAGTCTATTAATGCTTTTACTTCTTTATCTGTATCTTTAATAAAATGATTAACTGCTATTGCAACAGGTAATCCAAATTTTTTTACATTTTCAATATGTCTTTGAAGATTAACTAATCCTTTTTTAAGAGCTTCAACATTTTCATTTTTTAAATCATCTTTAGCAACACCACCGTGCATCTTTAATGCTCTTATCGTTGCAACAATTACCACACAACTTGGTTTCAAGTTTGATTTTCTACATTTAATATCCAGAAACTTTTCAGCACCTAAGTCCGCACCAAAGCCAGCTTCAGTTACCACGTAATCTGCTAACTTAAGTCCAGCTTTAGTTGCAATAACTGAATTACAACCATGAGCAATATTTGCAAAAGGCCCACCGTGAATTATCGCTGGATTATTTTCTAAAGTTTGCGTTACATTAGGTCGTATTGCATCTTTTAATAAGACGGTCATCGGACCTTGTGCTTTTAAATCTTTAGCATAAATAGGTTTTTTTTCTCTTGTATAGGCGATTGTGATGTTTCCAATTCTTTTTTCTAAATCTTCAAGATTGTTAGCTAAACAAAAGATTGCCATTACTTCTGATGCAACTGTGATATCAAAACCATCCTCTCTTGGAAAACCGTTTGCTACACCACCTAAATTTATATTAATTGATCGTAGAGCTCGATCATTCATATCTAGAACTCTTTTCCAAACAATTCTTCTTACGTCTATATTTAATTTATTTCCCCAATAAATATGATTATCAATTAAAGCTGATAAAAGATTGTGAGCTGATGTGATTGCGTGAAAATCTCCTGTGAAATGTAAATTAATTTGCTCCATTGGAACTACTTGCGCATACCCCCCACCCGCAGCACCACCTTTCATTCCAAAAGAAGGTCCTAAACTTGGTTCTCTTAGACAAACAATAGATTTTTTCCCAATTTTATTAAGCCCATCATTTAAACCAACGGATGTCGTTGTTTTTCCTTCTCCAGCTGGAGTAGGTGTTATAGCTGTAACTAATATTAATTTTCCATCAGGTTTGTCTTTTAATGTGTCAATATATTCCAAATTGACTTTAGCAATATGTCTACCCATTGGACTGAATGCAGAACTTTCGTCAGGCACAGCAACCTTAGCCAATATATCGTTGATTGGTTGCATTTTTGCTTCTCTTGCTATTTGGATATCTGATTTTACTTCGCTCATTAAAAGTCCTTTATTAATATTAAAAAGTTGGTCGATTAGTATCTCTTTTTAACACCTTTGGAAATATCTAAAAATTATATATAAAAAAAATATGAACTATTTATATTGATTATTATAAAATTTATTTATGCAAAAATATTCAATATTCAATTTAGTCAAAAATGCATTTTCAAATCATGATAATTGGGATTTAGCTTGGAAAGATCCTACTCCAAAAAAAGAATACGATGTAGTCATTATCGGGGGTGGAGGTCATGGTCTAGCAACTGCATATTATCTTGCTAAAGAACATAATATTACCAATGTTGCCATTATAGAAAAGGGTTGGATTGGTGGAGGAAACGTTGGTCGTAATACAACAATTATAAGATCAAACTATATGTACGATGATAACGCATTATTTAGTGAATTTGGAATGGATCTTTGGAGAAAGATGAGTCAGGATTTAAATTACAATGTAATGTTTTCTCCAAGAGGAATTATTAATCTTGCACACTCTGATGCACAAATGAATGTTTATGCGAGAAGAGGTAATTCAATGCGATTAAATGGAATAGATGCAGTTCTTTTAAATAGAGAGCAGGTAAAAGAAATTATTCCAATGGCAGATTTTTCAGACAATGTAAGATTTCCAATTTTTGGTGGACTGATGCAGCCAAGCGCAGGTACGGCAAGACATGATGCGGTAGCATGGGGTTATGCTCGACAAGCAGATTCAATGGGAGTTGATATCATTCAAAACTGTGAAGTAATTGGATTTGATGTATCAGGTGGAAAAATTAATGGAGTAAGAACATCAAGGGGAGATATTAAAGCAAAAAAAATTGGATTATGTGTTGCGGGAAGCACTAATATTTTAGCCGAGAAACTTAACATGACACTGCCAATAGAAACTCATCTTTTGCAAGCATGTGTTTCTGAACCAGTGAAACCTGTTTTAGATAGAGTGGTAACTTTTGGTGCGGGACATTTTTATATTAGCCAATCAGATAAAGGTGAAATGGTTATGGGAGGTGATCTAGATGGTTACAATAGTTACGCTCAAAGAGGAAATCTACCAACACTTCAACATGTATTAACTGAGGGAATTGCGATGATGCCCTTTTTAAGTAAATTAAAAATGCTTAGAACTTGGGGAGGGATAATGGACATGTCAATGGATGGTTCTCCTATAATCGATAAAACACATATTGAAGGTTTATATTTGAATTGCGGTTGGTGCTATGGTGGTTTTAAAGCAACTCCAGCATCTGGTTGGACATTTGCTCATACTATAGCGCAAGATAGAGTTCATGAATTAAACTCAGGATATAGCTTAAATAGATTTAGTACCGGTCATTTGCTTGATGAAAAAGGACTAGGTACAAAAACTTGGATTTCATAAATGCTTCATATTAAATGTCCACATTGTGGCATGAGATCACAAAATGAATTTTCTTACGGGGGAGATGCAACCGTTAAAAGACCAGAGTTAGGTAAAGAAGTTTCAGATCAAGATTGGGATAATTTTGTTTATAATAGAAAAAGTCTAAGAGGAAAACATTGGGAATTGTGGCAACACATATCAGGCTGTAGACAATGGATAAAAGTTGAGAGAGATACCTCTACACATGAGATTTTCAACACATTAAAGGCTACTGAGGAAATTTCGTGATGACACAAAGTTTTAGGTTAGAAAATACTGGATTAATTAATCGAAGTAAAAAACTTTCATTTAAATTTAATGGTAAAAAATATTATGGTTATGAGGGAGATACATTAGCTTCAGCATTAATAGCTAATGGAGTTCATTTAGTTGGGAGAAGTTTCAAATATCACAGGCCAAGAGGATTTTTTGGTGCTGGAGTAGATGAACCTTATGCAATAGTTCAATTATATAGAAATGGTGAAACAGAACCGAATATTAAAGCTACAGAACAAGAACTTTTTGAAGGTCTTGAAGCCACTAGTGTAAATTGTTGGCCAAGCGTAAATTTTGATGTTGGTGCAATAAATAATTTTTTAAAAATTTTCCTTCCAGCTGGATTTTATTACAAAACTTTTATGTGG
>CABXBX010000012.1 GCA_902510495.1 uncultured Pelagibacteraceae bacterium | reverse complement strand
ATTTTTTAAAATTGGCACTAAAGAATTTAAATCATGCCCATTTATGGGCCCGATATAATAAAAACCCAGAGAGCTGAACAAAGTTCCACCTGTTACAGCAGACCTAAGTAAATCCTCAGCCTTGCCTGCTTTTGCACTAAATCTTTTTGAAAATGCAGATGTAATAAGTTTAATAGTTTCTCTTAAACTGAAATAAATTTTACCTGAAAAAATTTTGGCTAAGTATGTGCCCATTGCACCTACAGGTCTAGCTATTGACATATCGTTATCATTTAAAATCACAATCATCTTTGTTTTAGATGCACCAGCATTATTCATTGCTTCATAAGCCATACCTGCACTGATAGCTCCATCTCCTATAACTGCTATAACGTTGTCTGATTTATTTGATAGCTTATTAGCTTCAGCTATTCCTAAAGCTGAAGAAATTGAGGTTGAACTATGTGCAGCACCAAAAGGATCGTATTCACTTTCCTGTCTTTTTGTAAAACCAGAAAGACCTCCACCTTGTCTAAGAGTTCTTATTTTATCTTTTCTTCCTGTTAAAATTTTATGAGGATAACATTGATGACCTACATCCCAAATTAGTTTGTCATTAGGTGTATTAAATATATAATGTAGAGCAACAGTAAGCTCAACTACACCAAGACTTGCTCCTAAATGACCACCGGTGACTGAAACCGCATCAATCATTTCTTCTCTCAGCTCATCAGCTACATTCTGAAGTTTTGTTTCTGGTATTTTCTTTAAATCTGATGGAAAGTTTATTTTGTTTAAATATTCGTATTCTTTTTTCATTTATTTCTGTTTAAAATATATTCTAATGTTTCAGATAAGTTTTTTGATCTTGAACCATATTTTTTAATTTTATTATTTATTTTTAAAATTAACTTATTACCATATTTAATAGTATTTTTGTATCCTAGTAAACTAATTAGAGTTGCTTTTCCTTTTATTTTATCTTTTCCAGTTTTCTTTCCTGCAACTAATAAACTTCCTTTATTATCAATTAAATCATCTGCTACTTGAAATAATAACCCAATATCTGCACCTATATTTTCAAATTTATCAATTTCCTTTTTGGGTTTTTTTTTAATAATTAAAGGAGCTACACAACAAAAACTAAAAAGTTTTCCTGTTTTTTTAATTTCCATTTCCACAATTCTTTTTTTTGAGATTTTTTTATGCTCAAAACTCAAATCTAAATATTGTCCTCCCGCTATGCCAAGATGGCCTGAACTTTCAGAAATCTTATTAATTAATTTAATCTTTATTTTTTCAGAAAGATTTAAATCTTTATGACTTAAAATTTCAAAAGCCATGGTTAAGAGTGAATTACCAGCTAGTACCGCTGTGGACTCTCCAAATTTAATATGAGCTGATGGTTTGCCTCTTCTAATTGAGTCATTATCCATACAAGGTAAATCATCATGTATTAATGAATAAGCATGTATGCATTCAACTGCTGCACCTAAAATAATTAATGATTTATAATCAATTTTAAATATTGATCCAATATCAATCAAAATTTTCGATCTTATTTTTTTGCCTCCTGGAAACAAACCGTATTTCATTGGTATAATTAATTCTGATTTTTTCTGTTTTTTAATAAATCTTTTTAAAAAAAAACTTGTGTCTTTTGCAATTTTATTTATTTTTTTTTGCATTTTTTTTAGAAGTAATTTTTGAGATATTTTCTTTTGTTTTTTCGCTTATATTCTTAACATTTTTTTGAAATTTTTTTTCAATGATATTATTAAGTTTTATTAAACTTTGATAGTTTTCTATAGAATTCTCTAAATTTTTTTGATTTTCTAAATCTTCAATCATCTTATTGGCCTCTTTAGTTAATTCCTCAAGAGACAAAGAATTATAATCATTTTGTAAATTTTTATCTTTCATATAATACTCTCAGATAATACATGAAAATTAATCTTGCAAATATTAAAAAAGCTCAAAAACTCCTAAATAAAAACGAGTGTGTGGCAATACCTACCGAAACCGTTTATGGTCTAGCAGGAAATGCTTATTCCGATAAAGCATGTAAAAAAATATATAAAATTAAAAAAAGACCCAAAAATAATCCTCTTATAGTCCACTATTTAAATAATCAAATTTTAAAAAAAGATTGTAGCTTCAATAATGATTTTCTTAAGCTTTATAAAGTATTTTGCCCAGGACCTATTACATTTATCTTAGATTTAAAAAAAAATTCAAAAATCTCTAAAATTGTAACTAACAAAAAAAATACTTTAGCCGTAAGATTTCCAAAACACCGTGTAGCAAGAAATTTATTAAAAAAACTAGATTTTCCATTAGCAGCTCCTAGCGCTAACCCATCTTCAAAAGTAAGCGCTGTAAGTTCTGATGATGTTAGAGATGATTTTGGAAACAAAGTAAAATATGTACTTGAAGGTGGAAAGTCGTCAGTTGGTCTTGAGTCCACTATAATTGATATTAGAAATAAACCAAAAATATTGAGATTAGGAGGGCTTGAAATTTCAGCTATTGAACGAACTTTAAAAAAAAAAGTTACCATTAGCAACAACCCTTTGAAAGTTTCTTCTCCTGGTCAATTTAATCTTCATTATTCACCAGGAATCCCAATAAGGCTCAATGCAAAAAAAATAAATAAAAATGAAGCTTATTTATCATTAGAAAAAATGAGACAAAACAAAACAAATTTTTATTTTTTATCTAATAATGGCAATTTAAGAGAAGCTGCAAAAAATTTATATAGTACTCTAAGAAAAATAAAAAAAGATAAATATAAATCTATTGCTGTCAGAAAAATTCCTAATAAAGGATTAGGTAAGACTATAAATGATAGATTAAAAAGAGCTTCGAAATTTTAATGTATGGTGCGCCTGCTAGGAGTCGAACCCAGAACCTCCTGATCCGAAGTCAGGCGCTCTATCCAGTTGAGCTACAAGCGCATATGGTATTAATATAACATTTTATGGGAAAAAAAATAAATTTGATTGTAAAAGATGAGGATAAAAACCTCCGAGTTGATGTTTTTATCAATAAAAAAGAAAATGAAATCAGTAGAACAAGAATCAAAAATTTAATTTTAAATGAAAAATTAAAATTGAATAATGAAGTTATTAAAGATCCTTCAAAAAAAATTATTACTGGTGATGTTTTGGAATTAATTATACCTGAACCAAAAAAAGCTTCTCTTAAGCCTTATAAATACAAATTAGATATTGCTTATGAGGATGAAGATTTAATTGTTTTGAACAAGCCCGCTGGAATCGTGATGCATCCTGGTGCCGGTAATTTCGACAATACTATTGTAAATGCATTAATAAATCATGATAAAAAATCCTTATCAAATATTGGTGGGGAATTAAGACCCGGTATAGTTCATAGAATAGACAAAAATACATCTGGTCTAGTGATAATTGCAAAAAATAATCAGGTGCATGAACATCTGTCAATTCAATTCAGTAAACATTCTATAACAAGAGTTTATCAGTTATTGATTTGGGGTAAGGTAAGGCCCTCAAAAGGAAGAATTGAAACTCTAATTACTAGAAGTTCTAAAAATAGACAAATGATGGAAGTTAGCAATACAAAAGGGAGAAAAGCAATTACAAATTATAATACAATAGAAATTTTTGAGAATAAGCAAACACCAACTCTAAGTTTATTAGAATGTAAATTGGAAACTGGAAGAACTCACCAAATAAGAGTTCATATGAAATATTTAGGTAATAATATTGTCGGAGATGATAAATACAAAAAAAAATTTAAAAAAATAAAAAATATTGATCCATTGTTAGAAAAAAAGCTAATTAGTCTTAATAGACAATTTCTTCATGCTAAAACTCTAGGTTTTATACACCCTAAAAAAAATCAAGAGATGATATTTAACTCAATTTTGCCACAAGAACTTGAAATTATTTTAAAAATGCTAAGAAATACTAGTAAATAAAATATTGAAAAAAATAAATTATTAATTAGATAAATAACCGATGAATACTTTAATTAAGAATAATCTTCCAATCCTTAGTAATGAAGGAGGCCTATCTGCATACTTAGAGCAGATTAAAAAATTTCCGATGCTTGATGCTGAAGAAGAATATATGTTAGCTAAAAACTGGAAAACAACTGGCAATATCAAAGCTGCTGAGAAATTAGTTACAAGTCACTTAAGATTAGTTGCAAAGATAGCTATGGGATATAAAGGTTATGGTTTACCAGTTAATGAAATGATATCAGAAGGCAATGTCGGTTTAATGCAAGCTGTTAAGAAATTCGAACCAGAGAAAGGTTTTAGATTAGCTACTTACGCAATGTGGTGGATAAAAGCTTCTATACAAGAATATATTCTTAGATCTTGGAGTTTAGTTAAGATTGGGACAACTACTGCACAAAAAAAATTATTTTTTAATCTTAAAAAATTAAAAAATCAAATAGCTCCTCAAACTGAAGGTGACTTAAGGAATGAACATGTAAATGAAATTGCAAACAAACTTGATGTTAGTAAAGAAGAAGTTGTTTCAATGAATAGAAGATTATCAGGAAAAGAATTTTCACTTAATGCTCAAGTTGGTGAAGACGGTGATGAATGGCAAGATTGGTTGGTTGATAAAGAATTAGATCATGATCTTAAATTTGCACATCAGGAGGAAATGGAACAAAGGAAAGATTTGCTCAAGAATTCTATTAAAGTTTTAAATGAAAGAGAAAGAGAAATATTGTACTCAAGAAGACTAAATGATAATCCAACTACTCTTGAAGATTTAAGCAAAAAGTATAAAATTAGTAGAGAGAGAGTAAGGCAAATCGAAAATAAAGCTTTTGAAAAATTGCAAAAGCATATGTTGCTTCTAGCTAAATCAAAAAACCTACTTCCTGTTAATTAAGTCTCAAACGGATTTTCGACCAAAATTGTATCATCTCTTTCTGGACTTGTTGAAATGCTGGAAATTTTACTTCCAATAAAATCTTCAACTGCATAAATATAATTTTTTGCATTTTCAGGAAGTTCATCTATATTTTTAATTCCATTGGTAGAAGTTTTCCAGCCTGGAAATGATTTATAAATAGGTTTTATTTTTAATTGGTCCTCTACTGCCGCTGGCAAATAATCAATTTTTTTTCCATCTAGATCATATTGAACACACATTTTTATTTCATCTAATTCATCCAATACATCTAGTTTTGTCAAAGCAATGCCATCAATGCCTGAAATTTTGATAGTTTGTCTAACTAAAACTCCATCAAACCAACCACACCTTCTTTTACGACTTGTGACTGTTCCAAACTCTTTTCCTTTTGTGCCTAATATTTCACCAATACTATCTTTTAATTCTGTTGGAAATGGTCCTTCACCTACTCTTGTTGTGTATGCTTTGGTTATTCCTAAAACATAATTTATAGAATTAGGCCCACAACCTGAACCTGTGGCTGCACTCGAAGCAACTGTATTTGAGGAAGTAACAAAGGGATAAGTTCCATGGTCAACATCTAATAAAATTCCCTGAGCACCTTCAAATAATATCTTTTTTTTTTGTCTTTTAAATTCATCAATCCTTAACCATACTGGCTGAGAAAATTTTAAAATGTCAGGAGCAATTTTTAATAAATCTTTTTTTAATTGATTTTTTTCAAATATTTTTTTTCCTAACCCTTTTCTGATAGCGTTATGATGTAATAAAACTGCTTCTAACCTCTGGTCTAAATTTTTTTCAGATCTTAAATCCATTACTCTTATCGATCTTCTGCCTACCTTATCTTCATAAGCGGGGCCAATGCCTCTTCTTGTTGTTCCAATTTTCCCTTTACCAGCTGTATCTTCTCTGATCTCATCCATTTCTCTGTGAAATGGCAATATCAAATTTGCAGATTCAGAAATTATAAAGTTATCAACGTGAACTTGCACACCTTTTGATTTAATTTCATCAATTTCATTTAGTAAAGCCCAAGGATCAACAACAACACCATTACCAATAATAGAAATTTTATTTTTTCTAACTATTCCAGATGGCAACAATCTAAGTTTATACGTAATCCCATCTATTACTAGAGTATGTCCAGCATTATGACCACCCTGAAATCTAACCACAACATCAGCCTGTTCTGAGAGCCAATCAACTATTTTACCTTTTCCTTCGTCCCCCCATTGAGAGCCTACAACAACAATGTTTTTCATTAGTTAAAATTTTTTTTTAGTTTCATTGAATTAAGATGATTTACTGGACCATGGCCCTTTCCATATTTTGGATTAGTTAATATTGCAGAATTTACATATTTAATCCCAAGGTCACAAGCCTTCTTAAGACTTTTTCCACATGAAAATAAAGTTGTAATTGCACTGGATAAAGTACACCCTGTACCATGGGTATTTTTTGTTTTATGCCTTAAGCTATAAAAAATTTTAAATTCTTTCTTACTTAAAAATATATCCTCTACTTTTTTTGATTTAAGATGTCCACCTTTAATCAATACACTTTTTGCGCCCAAGTTTATCAATTTATTAGCTGCAAATATCATATCTTCCTTACTTCTAATTTTCACTCCAGTCAAAATTTCTGCCTCTGGAACATTAGGTGTGATTAATGAGACTTTTTTCATAAGTTTTTTCTTTAAAACTTTTATTGCCTTATTATCAATTAATTTTGAACCACCTTTTGCAACCATAACAGGATCTAAAATTATCTTTTTAACTTTAATCTTATTTAAAGATTCTATTACCTTTTCAACAACTTTAGATGAATGTAGCATTCCGATTTTTATAGCATCAGGCTTTATATCTTTTGATGTATAAATTATTTGATTTTTTATTTCTTCTGCTGGGATAGGGATCACTGATTTAACTCCTTTGGTATTTTGGACTGTCACAGCTGTAATAGCTGTCATTGCATATGATCCAAGGCTAGTTACAGTTTTAATATCAGCTTGAATACCTGCACCACCAGACGAATCTGATCCAGCAATAATTAAAATTTTTGATTTGGGTTTCAATTTATTTGATAGAGTTAGATATTATATTGATACATTTTTTTAATAAAACTTTATTTTTACTTTCGCCCATTATTCTTATTTTTGGTTCAGTTCCAGATTTTCTAACAAGAATTCGACCTTCGCCTCTAATCAGATTTGTTGCTTTTTTAATAGATTTTTTTACTGATGTTTTCATTAATATTCTATTATCTTTGATCTTAATATTTTCTAAAATCTGAGGAATTTTTTCAAATACACTAAAAAACTTACTAGCTTTTAAATTTTTATTTAAAGCTTGAATAACCTCTAAAGCCACAAGTAGCCCATCACCAGTTGTCGCAAATTTTCCAAGAATTATATGACCTGATTGTTCACCACCTAAATTAAACTTTTTTTTTTGCATAATTTCTTTAACATACCTATCTCCAACATCTGCTCGCATAAATTTTATCCCCTTAGTATTTAGAAATTTCTCTAATCCATAATTAGACATCAAAGTTCCAACTACGCCTCCCTTAAGTATTCTTTTCTTTTTCCACTGAAGAGCTAATGCAGCAATAATTTGATCTCCATCAACTATATTTCCATTTTCATCACACATGATAATTCTGTCAGCATCTCCATCTAATGCAATACCTAAATCTGCTTTATATTTCTTCACAAATCTTTGTAATTTATTTGGAAAAGTTGAGCCGCAATTTTTATTAATATTAAATCCATTTGGTTTATTTCCAATAACTATTAATTTGGCACCTAATTGTCTTAATAATTTGGGTGCAGACTTATATCCAGCGCCATTTGCGCAATCTAAAACAATTTTAATATTTTTAAGCTTTAAATTTGAAGGAATTTTCTTTTTCAGAATTTTAATATATTCATCTGTACCAGTCTCTAGCCTTTTTACTCTTCCTAAAAATTTTGGCCTGGATAAATGATATTGGGCGTTACTATCAATTAAATGTTCAATCTTTTTTTGAATTTTATCAGATAATTTTAATCCATCAGGACCAAATAGCTTTAGACCATTATCATAAAACAAATTATGTGAAGCTGTAATCATTATGCCAAGATTTGCATTCATAGATTTTGTTAACATGGCTAAACCGTTAGTTGGAAGTGGTCCCAAAGTATAAACGTGCATGCCTGCTGAAGCTAAACCTGAGACTAATGCTGGTTCTAATGCATAGCCTGAAAGTCTAGTATCTTTTGCAATTATGGCAGTTTGTTTTTTCTTTTTTAAATTTGTAAAATATTTACCTGCAGCTAATCCAAATTTAAAAAACATATCACCATTAATATTTTTGCTATTAACCTGACCTCTAATACCGTCTGTGCCAAAATATTTCATTTCTATTTAATAAGTTCTTTAAATACTTTTATACTTTGATTTATTTCATTAACATCATGAACCCTAATCATCTGTATACCTTGCATCATCGCAAAAATACTTGTACTAACTGTTCCTCCAACTCTTGACATACTATCGTTCTTTCCTGACAATTCTTTAATATATTTTTTTTTAGAAAACCCTAGCAATATAGGCAATCCTAAGGAATGGTAAATGGATATATTTTTTATAATTGTCATATTATGTTTCAAATTTTTTCCAAAACCTATGCCAGGATCTAAAATAATATTATTATGCTTAATTCCAATTTTTCTTATAAATTTAATTTTTTCCTCAAAAAAATCATAAATGTCTAGTAACACATTTTTATATTTCGGATTTTTTTGCATTACATCTGGACTACCAAGGGAATGCTGCAGTACAAAAGGGACTTTATATTTTTTTAATACATTAATTGAGTGATTGTCATAATTTAAACCAGAAACATCATTAATTAAATTTACTCCTAATTTTATTCCCTTCTCCATAATATCTGATTTTCTCGTATCAAGAGATATCAATTTTTTTTTGTTATATTTTTTTAAAATATCTTTTACTCTCTTCCATTCTACTTTTGAACTTACAGTTAGTGACCCTGGTCTAGTAGACTCTCCACCTATATCAACAATATTTGCACCACTTTTAAAAAGATGGTCTAAATGTTTTTTTGCAGAACTAACTCTATTATATTTTCCACCATCAGAAAAACTATCAGGTGTAACATTCAAAACACCCATAACTTTAGGTATTGACCTAAAATTTAAATTTTTAATATTTTTTTTTAGAGAAATAGTTTTTATGTCTTTTTTAATTTTTTTTTTTAAATCTATTGGTAATTTATTGATATCATTTAAATCAATTATTTTACTTGATTTCCTTGAAATTATTTGAATCTTATCAAACGAAATTTCATTATTGCCATTAAGTGGCAATGTTCTTTTTTTCTTAACTAAAGTTTTTGATTTTGAACCATAATAGAAATTACACACTCTAGTGTAATATCTAATCATAAATTTTAGTGAACTATTTTTGGTTTTAAGCCCATTGCGCCTAAAGCTGAACTTTGATCATCCTTATCTTCTCGCTTATCTAAAATCTTATCTTTTGGATATTCATTTTTATTGATAATATTTTCGATTTCCTCACCACTTAAAGTTTCATAAGTTATTAAAGCTTTAGCAATCTTGTGTAAATCATCTATCTTATCAGTTAATATTTCTTTTGCTTTATTGTAGCCCTCATCAACTAATTTTCTTATTTCTTTATCAATTTTTTGAGCAACTGCTTCTGATACAGATTGAGTTTGAGTTACTGATCTTCCTAAAAATACTTCCTCTTGATTTTCACCATATTCTACAGGTCCCATCTCCTCACTCATACCATATTTAGTTACCATTGCTCTTGCAAGTTGGGTTGCTTGATTTATATCTGAACCACTTCCACCACCTGCACCAGTAGTGATGTCGTCTTTTCCAAAAATAAGTTCTTCTGCAACTCTACCACCAAAACATACTGCTAACCTAGCTTTAAGATATTTGATTGAGTAACCATGTTTGTCTCTTTCTGGTAGGTTCATAACCATTCCCAGAGCTCTTCCTCTTGGAATTATTGTTGCTTTATGAATTGGATCATAACTTGGCATATTAAATGAAACTAAAGCATGGCCACCTTCGTGATATGCAGTAAGTTTTTTCTCGTCCTCAGTCATAACCATGGATCTTCTTTCAGCACCCATCATTACCTTATCTTTTGCTTCTTCAAATTCAGTCAAAGTAACAATTCTTTTATTCTTCCTAGCTGCTAACAAAGCAGCTTCGTTAACTAAATTTGCCAAATCTGCACCAGAAAAACCAGGGGTCCCTCTAGCGATAGTTCTTAAATTTACATCAGGTGCCATTTTAATTTTTTTAACATGAACTTTTAAAATTTTTTCTCTTCCTATAATGTCTGGATTTGATACCACTACCTGTCTATCAAATCTTCCTGGTCTTAGAAGAGCAGGATCCAAAACGTCTGGTCTATTAGTTGCTGCAATTATTATTACGCCTTCATTAGTATCAAAACCATCCATCTCAACTAATAGTTGGTTAAGTGTCTGTTCTCTTTCGTCGTTACCACCTCCTAAACCAGCACCTCTACTTCTCCCAACAGCATCAATTTCATCTATAAATATTATACATGGAGAATTTTTTTTTCCTTGCTCAAACATATCTCTTACTCTAGATGCTCCTACTCCTACAAACATTTCAACAAAATCTGATCCTGAAATTGTAAAGAAAGGGACTCCAGCTTCACCTGCAATCGCTCTAGCTAGTAAAGTTTTTCCAGTACCTGGAGGTCCAACTAATAATGCTCCTCTTGGGATCTTGCCTCCAAGCCTGCTAAACTTTTTTGGATCTTTTAAAAATTCTACAATTTCCTCAACTTCTTCCTTGGCTTCTTCCACACCAGCAACGTCATTAAAAGTCACTTTACCTTTCAATTCATTCATCATTTTTGCTTTTGATCTTCCAAAGCCCATTGCACCACCTTTTCCACCTTGCATCTGTCTCATGAAAAAAATCCAAACTGCAATTAATAACAACATCGGAAACCATGACAATAAAACACCAAACAAGGATGGCATCTTTTCATCAAGTGGGGCTGCCGAAATACTAACTCCCTTAATAGAAAGTTTCTCTATCAAATTTGGATCATTAGGTGAATAAGTGGTAAAACTTTTACCATTAGAATAAACACCTTTAATATTATTACCTTGAATTTCTACTTTTAAAACTTCACCGTTCTCTACAGAATCTAAGAATTCTGAAAATATAACTTGATCACTTCCTCTAATATCAGATTGAGGATTTTTAAACATATTATAAAGACCTATAGTTAAAAAAACTATAATTGCCCACATAGCTATATTTTTCATATTCATATGTATAAAATAAGAATTATTATAAATTAAACAAGTGACAATTTGTATAAAGTTTCAATTTTTTAATGCTCTTTTGAGATAATTACAGATTGGTTAACCTTTTCAACTACACAACCACCTAAAGTTGCTTTATTTAAATGATTTTTTTCAATTTGATTGATAATTAGATCCAATTTCTTTCCTCTTACTGAATAATATCTTTTACCAACTATCTTAAGTGAATCTGAAAATGATCTAAAAATTACTTCATAAGGTTGCTCAAAAAAAATTTTATTTAAAATTAGATTATTCTTTTTAACAGAAAAAAAGGTATTTTTTTTTAAATTTTCTCGAACATAAAAATCTACAACTTTATTTGAGTATTTTAAATTTTTTATCGTTTTCAAAAATTTTGATTTATCCAAACCGTCTTTCTGAAGTTCTTTAATTAATTTTCTAATTCTAATTCTTTGAAATTTTTCATCCAAATTTGTAGGGTCTTGAATATAAAAATTAAATACCTTTTTGGAAATATGTACCAAATCTTCTTTTTTTTCATTAATCAAGGGTCTAAGTATATTCTTATTACTAATCTTACTTTTTTTATCTAATGAGATTAAACCTTTCAGCCCGCTGCCTCTTGAAAGTCTTATAAAAAAATTTTCAAATAAATCATCTTGATGATGTCCTAGTAAAATATTTTCAATTTTAGACTTCTCACAATTTTTAGCAAGTAATGCATATCTTTTAATTCTTGCTTTAGATTGAATGTTTTTTAAAGGTTTTTTTCCTTTCCAAGTAATGATTTCTGATTTAACTAAAATTTTTTTTAACAATCTAGAAACAGCCATAGCTTCTTTTGTAGACTCAGGTCTAAGTTTATGATCAACAATAAGAAACTTTGATGGAATCTTATTTTTAATTGAGTAAGCTTTTGCCAAAAAAGCTAGTGCTAGGCTATCTGGTCCACCAGAAACTGCAACAGCAAATTTCTCATTGATATTTAATGATTTTTCAAATCTTTTATAGATATTATTTATTTTTTTATTCTTTAAAGTATCTCTAAAAATTTTAGGAGTTTTGATTATTACATTCAAATTTTTGTGACTCATATTTAGCTTTTTGGATTACAGATTGACTGGCATCCGGATATTGCTTCTCTACACCATCAATCATTTTGCAACCTTGGTCTTTTTCCCCTATCTGAACCATGGATACACCAAGCTTCAATAAATTTATAGGAGCTTTTTCACCTTTGGGATACTTTTGATATCCTTCTAAATATGCTGAAGCAGCATCAGTATAAAGTTGTCTTATTCTAAAAGTTTCGGCATACCAATATTGAGCATTACCTGCAAGATCATGTTCAGGATTGGTAATAACAAACTCCCTGAATGCTCTTTCTGCAGTAGAATAATCTCCAACCTTTAAAAAGCTTGTTGCAAACTGATATTGTTTCTCTGGTGTATCATCTGGAAGTATTTTTTCTTCAGCCTGAAAAGTCTCTGTAACTATAGTGGCTGTGGTATCAATAGATTGTGTTTGTTGTGATGTTTCATTTGTTTCTGTGTCTTTATAAGAAACTGAACCTAAATCTTGAGGTTGAGAACTTCCCGGTAAAATTTTATTTTGATTATCTGAATTATTTTTTGATATTTTTTTATTAGAATCTCCTGATGATATTCCGTTTTCTAAATCTTGAAATCTTATTTGATTATCGGCTTGAACTTTAGATAATCTATTTGATAATTTATCCAATTTAAAATTAATTTCTTCAAATTTATTTGTAAGTTGTTGAAACTGATTTTCTATTTCTGAAAGCTTTAATAGATGACGCGTCAAAACATCCTCGGAATTATTATCTAAATTATTATTTAAGGTATTACTACCTCCACTATTTTTTAATTCTGATGATCCTGAATAAACTGCTTTTTCTAAAGTTTTGATATCTTTTTTAAGTTTATCTATTATTTCATAAATATTGTGATTATCGGCAAATGAAAATGAAAAAAAATTAATTAAAAAAATTGAGATTACAATAAAAAGTTTTGTAACATATTTCATACTGAATGAGTTTATGATTAAAATAATGGCAAAAAAAAGACCCTTAACCAAAGTACTGATTAAGGGTCTTTAAATTTTAATTTAGTTTGCTTTAACTGTTACAGATCTTCTATTTTTCGACCAAGCTAGTGGATTTGATCCTGAGTCAACTGGTCTTTCTTTTCCATAACTTAAAACTGAAATTCTGTCTGAAGAAATTCCATAAGTCATTAGATAGTCTTTAGCAGCATTAGCTCTTCTTTCACCAAGCGCTAAGTTATATTCTCTTGTTCCTCTTTCATCAGCATGTCCTTCAAGCACAATCGTGATTTTTGAATTTTTTCTTAACCACGCAGCTTGTTTTCTTAAAGTTTCCCTTGCAGCTGTAGTTAGTACTGATTCATTAGTCGCAAAGAAAACTCTATCTTTTACTCCTGATGCTAAATATTCTACTGTATCATTGCCAGTGTAAACATCACCTTGCATTTGCCCAGATTTCTTAGAAGTGGCACAGGCAGATAATACTAAACACGCAACTGTTACTAAAAAAGCGTTTTTTAGAATTTTGTTTAATTTCATTATTGCTCCTTGGTCAATATTTCTTATTCTTAACTTTTTCACAACTAATTAGATGTTTCAAGTTAAAAAATCAAGGTATTTTAAGTTAATTAGTTAATAAAGATGACCATGATGGGTCTGAGGCATCAGTTAGGGTATCAACAAGCCTTTCGTTATAGCCAGTTAAATCTATTGACCATAATTTAGCAGAAAAACCTTCTCCTTTATCGTTTGATTTGGTTTCTCTATAAAAAATAAGAACCCTTCCATTAGGTGACCACGATGGAGCCTCTTGGTAGTAATTTTCAGTTAATAATCTTTCACCACTTCCATCTGTCCTCATTACACCTATATAAAATTTTCCTTTATGCATTTTAGTAAATGCAATTAAATCTCCTCGTGGAGACCAAACTGGAGTGCCATATATACCTTTTCCAAATGAAATTCTTTTAACATTACTCCCATCACTTTTCATTACATATATTTGTTGATACCCACTCCTGTCGGAATTAAAACAAATATATTTTCCATTTGGAGAATAAGATGGTGATGTATCTATTGAGGGATGATTAGTAATTTTTTCTACAATTCTATTTTCTAAATCCATAGTATAAATGTCTGAATTTCCATCTTTAGCAAAACTCATGATAATTTTTTTTCCATCTGGAGAAAATCGAGGAGCGAAGGTCATACCAGGAAAATCACCAACCACCTCTTGAATTCCTGTCTCTATATCAAGTAGATAAACTCTTGGCAAGTTTCTAAAATAAGATAAATAAGTAATCATTTGGTTTGTAGGATTAAATCTAGGAGTTAGAACAAGTTCGTTTCCTAAAGTTAAAAATTTATTATTTGCACCATCTTGATCCATAATAGCTAATTTTTTTATTCTTTTTGTTTTTGGTCCTTCCTCTGCTACATAAATTATTCTTGTATCAAAATAGCCTTTTTCACCTGTCAATCTTTCATAAACCTTATCAGTTATTATATGTCCAACACGTCTCCAATTATTTGGTACTGTTGTAAAAGCTAGTGCCATTATTTCTTTACCAGCTAAGACATCCCACAATCTAAATTCAACTCTTAACTTATCATCCATATATTTTACCTTCCCAGTTATAAGAGCTTGGGCTTTAATTAAATTCCAGTCCTCAAAACGTGGTTTTAAATTCGCAATATCAGGTGCTTGAAGAAATGCATCTTTATTTAAAGGATTAAAGAGACCAGAAATTTTTAGATTGTTTTCAATAACCATTGAAATTTCTGAACCAATATCTTTTTTTTTTAAAATTTTTTCAAAACTTTTTTTTGAGTCATTATCTATTGATAATGGTGATACAGCTATAGGCAAAGGATTTAGATTTCCTCTTGTAATATCTACTTCAATTAATGCTAAAGATTTTGAGGGTAGAGCCCAAAGTAAAAGTAAAATAAAAATTTTTTTCATATAGTATATTAACCTTCTAGCATCTCTCTTGCATCAAAATTTAATTGTAATTCCTTCCATCTCTCATATCCAGTTGTTGGAACTCTCAAGGGTTGACACAGTTTAATGGCTCTTAAAGCACTTTCTGCCAAAACTTTATAAAATCCTTGACCTGGTTTATTCATTCTTGCATGATCTAATATCTCAGATTGTAAAATTGTACCATCTGGATTTAATTGAAGTTTAATTCTTACTAATAAATTTTCATTATAAGGTAATCCTAAAGGAATACTCCAACAACCAAATATTTGAGCTTTTAAGGCATCTTCTTCGCTTAAAGATAGCCCTACATTATCAACTTTTTTCTGTTGGTCTTGTGTTACTTTATCTGTTCTGTTGGTAGTTTCAGAACTTTCAATTTTGGATTTGTCAATTAATGCAGCTATGTTATTTGGATCAAACAATTCTTTCTTTTCAAACTCAGAAACTTGTTTTACCTCATTATCAATTTTTTCAGGATTTTGTTTATCTTCTTTAATTTTTTCGATTTTTTTTACTTTATCATCTGGCATAGGAACTGAATCAGGTTTAATTTTTTTTACTTTTTTAGGAGGTGCTTGTTCAGATACTAGTTTTTTTTCTTTTTCCTTGATCTTTTCAATTGTTTTTTTTGCTTTTGGTGCAAATGGAATATTAGTTTTATCTGTAATTTGAATTAATTCCACTGAAACTATTGGGGGAAGATCTACAGGTTTTTTAGCTAAGAATGGCAAACTTAAAGCAGTGATCATAATCAAAAATAGGTGAAAAACAGAAGAGATAAGTAAACTTCTATTCACTTTTCTTACCTTTCTTTATATGGTTCAGATATAAGTGCTACTTTTGTAAAACCTGAGCCAGATAATAGTCCCATAATTTCAAGAACTCTTCCATAATTAATTGTTTTGTCTCCTCTTACATAAATTCTTGTGTCGGTTCTATTTTTTGAAACAGCTAAAACTTTTGCTATAATTTTTTCATATTCTACTTTCGATTCTTGAATAAATATTTCACCTTTTGAATTAATAGAAAGTGTTAATGGTTCTGCTTCTTCAGGAAGAGAGTCGGCAGAACTTTCTGGTAAATCTACTTGTACACCAACTGTCAGCAATGGAGCTGTAACCATAAAAATAATTAATAAAACTAGCATAACGTCAACAAATGGTGTTACGTTTATTTCGCTCATTGGTTCATTGGATGAACGATTAAATTTAAAAGCCATATTAAATTATAGTTAAAAATCTTCTTGAAAAATTCTCTAATCTTTTAGAATACAAACCTGAGTCATTGTTAAATTTGTTATAAGCAATTACAGCTGGTATAGCTGCTAACAAACCTAATGCAGTAGCAAATAATGCCTCTGCAATACCAGGCGCAACAATTGCTAAACTTGTGTTTCTTGAAATTGCAATAGACTGAAATGAATTCATTATTCCCCAAACAGTTCCGAATAAACCAATGAATGGTGCTGTAGAACCTACGGTGGCTAAAAAGGTATATCCTTTACTTATTTTAGACATTTGTTTTTCAATACCTGTTTCTAACATTGTTGTCATCCTATCGTGTAAATCAGCTTTTGATCTTCTTTTTAATAAACTTTGCATTGCATCTTTGAAGACTAATGCCATAGGATCTTCTGTATTTGCTGGAAGATTATTATAAAATGATTCTGCAGACTTAGAATTCCAAAACTTTGTTTCAAATTCTTCTGTAGATTGGTTTATTTTTTTGAACAATCTAAATTTTTCTATGATAACAGCCCAAGAATAAACTGAGCAAGCAATTAATAAAATAATTACAGACTTAACTATAATGTCTGCACGTATAAATAAACTTAGCAGAGAAAAATCAGTATTTGACGCTAATCCTACTGCTTGAGATGAAATATCAGCTTCCATAATGCCTTCTCACACTTAATTGTGTCATGAATTTGTCTTTAATTTATTAGATTATTCCTCAATTTTATACGTTTCATGATAAAAACTAGCAATTAATATTGCATCTGCTTTGTTAGAATCTTTTTTTTTTGAAAGTTGAGATGAAAAATACGGAAACATCTCTATAGCTCTTGTTCTGCTCGCATCTTTTTCTGAATTTATTAACCCAAAATATTTTTTCCATTTGGCCGGTCTAACAAAATACATTGGTAATTGCATTGCAGAGCAGATCCCCTTCAAAATACCAAACGACTGTCCAAAATTAAACATACTGGTTACTCCTTGCCCAGGCATAGCTGATACCTGTTCAATTACAACTCTAATATCTTGCTTTGAAACTTTGTGTATTCTTTTAGAAATCTCATTATAAATTTGAGATCCATTCACTTGTCTTTTATTTTTTTTCCCTTCTGCCATTGTTGGCATTTCAATTACATTTAGAATTTTACCATTTTCTAAAAAACAAATTGATCCAGATATACCAGGGTCTATTCCAATTATTAACATAATTTATTATACAAATTTAGCATTTGAGTAAAAATTTTGCACATCATCATCTTCTTCTAATGAGTCAAAAAAATTAATTAAACTCTCATTTTTTTCTTTTGAAATCTCAACATTATTAAGCGGTATCCACTCAATTTCTGTTGATATAAAATTAGATATTTCTTTCTCTAATTCTTTTTTAACAGTATAAATTTCATTAAAAGGACATTGTATTTCGTGAAAATCATCATTTGTTTTACATTCATCTGCACCTGCCTCGATAGCTAATTCAAATATTTGTTCGTCAGAAATCTCCTTTTTATCAATTTTAATTATTCCTAATTGATTAAAGTTATGTGAGGCTGAGCCTTGAGTTCCAAGATTTCCTCCTGCTTTTTGAAAAATTGTTCTGATATTTGATGCAGTTCTATTTTTATTATCTGTTAGAGTTTCTACTATTACAGCTACTTTATCAGGTCCAAAACCTTCATATCTTAGATTTTCAAAATTCAACTCTGCATTAATAGAAGATTTATCTATAGCTCTCTCAATATTATCTTTAGGCATATTTGCTGATCTTGCTGCTTGAATTGCAGAACGCAATCTAGGATTCATCGCAGGGTCTTTATCACCAAGTTTTGCTGCAACTGTAATCTCTTTAGATAACTTAGAAAATATTTTTGACCTCTGTTTATCAGCCTTTCCTTTTTTATGCTTTATACCTGCCCAATGTGAATGCCCTGCCATAATTATTTAAGCAATGTTAAGCTGTCCTCCGAAAATATAGCTTTCTATTTTATTTGCTAATCCAGTTTCTATATTACAATCTACAGTAACACCACATAAAGTGGCATCACCGTTTGCGGGATAATGTTTTACCGAATCTTTTTTCATAAATCTATTTAACGAATTCTCTTTATTCATTCCAATAACTGAATCGTAATCTCCACACATTCCTGCATCTGTTTGGTAAGCTGTACCATTTTTTAAAACTCTAGCGTCATTAGTTGGGATATGAGTATGAGTCCCGACTACAAGAGTTGCTTTTCCATCAAAGAGATGTCCTATAGCATTTTTTTCACTTGTTATTTCCCCATGGAAGTCGACGATTAATAAATCGTAATCTTCTTTTAATTTATATTTTTTTAAAAATTGTTCTGATATTTCAAAAACATCCTCACATTTTTTCATAAAAACATTTCCCATTAAATTTAAAACACCAATTTTTATATTTTTTTCAGTTTTAAAAACCTCGAAT
>CABXBX010000011.1 GCA_902510495.1 uncultured Pelagibacteraceae bacterium | reverse complement strand
CATAAGTAGAAAATTTATACCCTCTTCTATATTCAAACTTATCAACAGCTTTCATCAATCCAATATTTCCTTCTTGAATTAAATCAAGAAACTGCAGACCTCTATTTGTATATTTTTTTGCAATGGAGATAACTAATCTTAAGTTAGCTTCAACCATTTCTTTTTTAGCTATTCTTGACTCTTTTTCTCCTTTTTGAACTCTACTTACTAATTTCTTAAAATCAGTAACCGACATACCAATTTTGTGACTGATTTCGATTAATCTTTCTCTTATTTCTTTAAATTTATCTTTATTTTTTGAAAAAAATTGCTTCCAGATGGAATTGGTGTCTAAAAATTTTTTAAGGTTTGGATTAATTTCATTTCCAATATAAAATTTTATAAATTCATTTCTTGGTATTTTGTAATCCATAGCTAATCTTAAAAGATTACCTTCTAAAGAAATAATTTTTTTATTTTCAATATAGTGTTTTTGAACTAACTCCTCTAAAACAGATGGTGATAATTGAAGAGATTTTATATTTTCGAGAATTTCGTTAACAATTTTATCATAATTTTTTTCTTTTGAAGGTGAAAATATTTTGGAGTTTAAAACACAATCTAACTTTTCTTTTTGATACTTAATAAGTTTATTGTAATCTTTTGTTATTAAATTTATTGTTTTTAAAACTTTGGGTTTTATTTCTGTTTCCATTGCCGCCAGAGTTGGATTAAATTCTTCATCACTATCCTCACCAGACCCTTCCTCACTATCAGTTTCACCAGCATTTTTTTGTTTTGCGCTTGGACCTGTTGACTCATCCTCCATGTAATTTGTATCAATATCAATAATCTCCCTAACTAAAATTTCATCTTTTTGTAATTTTTCATTCCACTCAAAAAATTGTTGAGCAGTAATTGGACTTTGGGATAATGCAATTAACATTACATCTTTTCCAGCTTCTATTCTTTTAGCAATAGCAATTTCACCTTCTCTTGATAATAGCTCAACTCCACCCATCTCTCTAAGGTACATTCTGATAGGGTCATCACTTTTTTCGATTGTTTTGCCTTCTTCTTTTGAAGAACCTTCTTTTTTTCTCAAAACTTTAAAATCTGATTTTTTTTCTACTAAAGAAATTTTTTCATCTAAAATATGTATAAACGCTTGAGCAAGGTTTTCGTCTGAAAGGTTTCTTTTTCCTAAAGATTTATTTAATTCATCATGAGTAATAAAACCTCTGTGGGTTCCACGACCCATCAGTCTCGCAAATGATTTTGTAATTATTCTTTCCACACTAATAAATTTGAAGAGTCTTATATAATGTCAAATATATAAAAATCCATTACTAATTTATTGAGATTAATTGATATTTTGCTTTTTTTTAAGCTCTTTTAGCTCATTAAATGTAGCTTCACTTAAATCTCTTGAAAACTTCGATTCTAATTCTTGAATTCTAAACTCTAAATCGTAATTATTCAGGTCTCTAGTAATATCATCCAATATTTCAATAATTTCATGGTCATTATTTAACTTATTTTTTAAGATATGTTTAATGGGTGCAAACTTAATTATTTTACCGATTAATTGAGCATCAATACCCAATTGTTCAACTGATAATTTTTCTCCTGATTTTAATTTTAATAAGATTTTTTCAAAAATTTGTTTGTTAACATCTGTAAAAAACTTAATATTTTCAACCAAATGGATATTGTCTTGTATTAAGTTTAAATTATTTATGATTAAGTAAATCAATGAAAATTCTTTTAATTCAACACCTGATAAAGATTTACTTTCGTTGAAATGCTTTTTAGTTGTCTCTAATGATTTGGTTTTTTTTATAAAAAAGTTTTTTCTATTTTGACTAGTATGAGGAGTAAGATCAGAAATTTTTTCTAGAAAATATTCTAAAACATATTTCTTTATATAATCATCTTTGATTGCGTTAGCTATAGTTCTAAGTTTTTTATCAAAAATTGCCATTGATGATGGATTGTTTGAAGTATGCTTTTTATAATGGCTAAATATAAACTGATGTATTGAAATTTTATTTTGTTTTGAATAATCAATAAAATAATTTTTACCATGTTTATTAACAAAACTATCTGGGTCTTCTTTATCTGGTAAAAATAAAAATGAAATTTGTTTTTCAGGTTTCAAATCTTTAATTGAATTTTCTGCAGCCCTTAATGCTGCTTTATAACCGCTTTCATCACCATCAAAACATATGACGATATCGTCAAAAAACTGATTTAAAGTAAATATTTGTTTATCTGTTAAGGCAGTTCCCAAATTTGCTACCGCATTTTCTATTCCATTTTTACTTAGACCAATAACATCCATATAACCTTCTACTAAAAAAATATTATCTAGTTTATTTGAAAGTGTTCTAGCTAAATCTAAATTATATAAATTAGCACCTTTCTTAAAAAAATTTGTTTCAGGAGAATTAATATACTTTGCAAGAAAATCACTTTTTTCAATTATTCTTCCACCTAATGCAATGGGTTGGCCAGATATATTATTAATAGGAAAAATTAAACGCCCTTTAAATCTTTCAATGTAAATTTTTTTCTTTTCATCAAAATAAAATAATCCAGTTTCTAATAAATCATCAATATTAAAGTTATTTTTTAACTTTTCAAAAAAATTAGGTTTTTTTTCAACATAACCAATTTTAAATTTTTTAACTTGATCTTTATTTAGAGACCTATCTTTTAAATAATCTCTAACAAAAGAGTAAGACTCATTTTTTAAAAGTTCCTCATGATAAAAATCTACATATTGGCTAAAAATTAAAGAGTAAGTTTTCCATTTTTTTTCTCTTTCCTCGTCTTGTTTTGAAAATATGTATGGCTGCATACCAGCAAGATTAGCCAAATGTTTTACCGCTTCACCAAATCTAAGATTTTGGATTTTCATTACAAAATCAAAAATATTTCCATGCTCAGCAGTTGCAAAGCAGTGATAAAATTCCTTTTCATCATTAACTGTAAATGAAGGAGTTTTTTCATTTTTAAATGGTGAAAGACCAATATACTCTTTTCCTCTTTTTTTTAAACTTACAGTTTTTGAAACAACTGTTGAAACTTTTAATCTTGTTTTAATTTCATCAAGATATTCTTTAGGGTATTTCATTACTTACTTAATAGTTGTTTTAATAATACTCCTGCTTTTGAAAAATCAATTTCATCTGCGTATTTTTTCTTTAATTCGCCCATAACCTTACCCATATCTTTAATTGAAGCTGCACCTAAACTAGAAATGGCTTCCTCGCATATTTTTTTTGTATCCTCTTCACTAAGTTGTTTTGGTAAAAAACTGCTTATAATATTGTATTCATTCTGCTCTACCTCTAGCAGGTCAGAACGGTTATTCTTTTTATAAATATCAATTGATTCGGCTCTTTGCTTAACCATCTTCTTAAAAAGTTTTTTAATATCCTCATCATCTGTCTCTTTTTTGTTTGGGCCAGATCTGTTGGAAATATCCAAGTCCTTTATAGATGATAAAATTAACCTATAAGTTGAGATTTTGACCTTATCTTTAGATTTTAAAGCATTTTTATATTCAGTTTCGATCGTTTCTTTTAAAGACATAATATTTTAATTTACTGTAAACAAAAAATTCTTCAAAAGAAAAATTGTTTTTTTACAATTTTATAATACATCTCTGTTGCGATAATAAACCAATTATTGTATTAACCTTTAACTTATGAGTTGTAATTGATCAAAAAAGTAAAAAAAACTAACTCAAATAAAATCACAAATATTCAAACAGGCATTTTAGTTCTTGAAAATAAGAAAATTTTTAAGGGCATAGGTATTGGTTATCAAAGTGAGGCAACTGGTGAAATTTGTTTCAACACTTCTTTTACTGGTTATCAAGAAATTATATCTGACCCATCATATGCAGGACAAATTATTAATTTTACATTTCCACATATTGGAAATGTGGGAACCAATAAAGAAGATTACGAGTCAGATAAAATTTGGACAAAAGGTGTAATTTTTAACACAGAAATAACCTCTCCATCAAATTATAGATCTCTTTTAAATTTAGATGCTTGGTTAAAAAAAAATAAGATAGTTGGAATTACGGGTTTAGATACTAGAAGTTTAACAAATTATATAAGAGATAAAGGGGCTCCACAAGGAACAATAGCTTTTTCAAAAAGCGGTAAATTTAATATTAGCAAACTTACAAATTCAACAATTAAATGGGGTGGATTAAAAAATCTTGATCTAGCAGAAAAAGTTACAACTCCAAAAAATTATATTTGGAAAGGACTTAAAACATGGAAGAAAGGAACAGGTTTTAAAAAAAATAACAAAAAATCATTTCATGTGGTTGCCATTGATTATGGAATAAAGAAAAATATTTTAAGATATTTTTCTGATTTTAATTGTAAAGTAACAGTTGTTTCATGCAAAACTCCGGCTAATAAGATATTATCTCTTAAACCAAATGGTATATTTTTATCAAATGGTCCTGGGGATCCGGCTGCAACAGGAAAATATGCAATTAAAATAATTGGAGATTTAATTAAAAAAAACTTACCATTATTTGGTATTTGTCTTGGTCATCAAATACTTGCTTTAACATTAGGTGGTAAAACAAAAAAAATGAAATTGGGACATAGGGGTGCTAATCATCCTGTTAAAAATTTAATCAATGATAATGTAGAAATCACCAGTCAAAATCATGGCTTTGAAGTTGTAAAAGAAAATCTACCTAAAAATATTGTTGTCACACATAAGTCTCTATTCGATAATAGTATTGAAGGTATAAAACTAAAAAACAAGCCTGTATTTTCTGTTCAATACCATCCGGAGTCAAACCCTGGGCCACAAGATAGCGTTTATTTATTTCAAGAATTTATTAACAACATGAAAAAAAATGCCAAAAAGAAAAGATCTTAAAAAAATATTAGTTGTTGGTGCGGGACCAATTATCATCGGTCAGGCGTGTGAATTTGATTATTCAGGAACTCAAGCATGTAAAGCTTTAAAAAATGAGGGTTATAAAGTTATTCTTATTAACTCAAATCCAGCAACTATAATGACTGACCCTGATGTTGCTGATAAGACTTATATTGAGCCCATTACTTTAGAGGTTTTAGAAAAAATTCTTCAAAAAGAAAAACCAGATGCAATTCTTCCAACTATGGGAGGTCAAACTGCTCTTAATCTTGCTATGGAAGCTGAGAAGAAAGGAATTTTAAAAAAATATAAGATTGAATTAATTGGTGCAAATTCAAAGGCAATTGCTAATGCAGAAGATAGAAAAAAATTTAGAAAAAATATGATTGATATAGGTTTAGATCTACCTAAATCCAAAATTGTTAATAATGTAAATCAAGCTTCTAAAATTTTAAAAAAGATTGGTTTACCAGCAATTATTAGACCTGCATTTACACTGGGAGGCTTAGGAGGAGGAATTGTCAAAAATAAAAAAGACTACTTAAAGATTATCAAAAGTGGTTTGCACGAGTCCCCTGTTAGCCAAGTTCTTGTTGAAGAATGTTTAGAAGGTTGGAAAGAATTTGAAATGGAAGTTGTAAGAGACCGGAAAGATAACTGTATAATTATCTGTTCAATAGAGAATGTTGATCCGATGGGAATACATACTGGGGACTCTGTAACAGTTGCTCCTGCTCTAACCTTAACTGATAAAGAGTATCAAGTAATGAGGAATGCTTCTATAGCTTGTTTAAGAAAAATTGGAGTTGAGACTGGTGGTTCAAATGTTCAATTTGCAATTAATCCAAAAAATGGTCGAATGGTTATAATAGAAATGAATCCAAGAGTGTCACGATCATCAGCACTTGCATCTAAAGCAACAGGATTTCCAATTGCAAAAGTTGCTGCGAAACTTGCGGTTGGCTACACATTAGATGAATTAAAAAATGAAATTACAAAAGTAACTCCAGCATCATTTGAGCCTAGTATTGATTATGTTGTTACTAAAATACCAAGATTTACTTTTGAAAAATTTTCAACTTCTCCTGCAACTTTGGGCACATCTATGAAGTCAGTCGGTGAAGCAATGGCAATCGGACGAAATTTTAAAGAGTCTCTTCAAAAAGCATTAGTATCTCTTGAAACTGGTCTTTCGGGATTAGACAGAATATTTGATCTTAACAAAAAACAGATTGAAAAAAAACTTAAAGAAAATATTCCAAACAAGATCTTACTTGTTGCTGAAGCTATAAGAAAAAAAATTAATTTAGTAAGAATTCATAGTTTGTGTAAGATTGATCCATGGTTTTTGTCTCAAATCAAAGAAATCGTAGATAATGAAATAAAAATTAAAAATAAAGGACTACCTAAGGACTTCAATGAATTAAACCGTATAAAATCAATTGGTTTTTCAGACAAAAAACTTTCAGAATTAACTAAAACCTCAGAAGATATTATTAGAAAAAAAAGAACTGCACTTAAAATTTTACCTGTATTTAAAAAAGTAGATACTTGTGCAGCAGAATTTAAATCTTTTACTCCCTATATGTATTCAACTTATCAGCGAAATTTTTCAATAAATTCTGAGTGTGAAGCTGATCCATCAGACAAAAAAAAAATAATGATATTAGGTGGAGGTCCCAATAGAATAGGACAAGGTATAGAGTTCGATTATTGCTGTTGTCAGGCAAGTTTTTCTTTAAAAAAAGTGGGTTTTGAAACAATCATGGTCAATTGTAATCCAGAAACTGTTTCAACAGATTATGATACAAGTGATCGATTATACTTTGAGCCTTTAAAAGAGGAATATGTTTTTAACATAATTCAAAAAGAAAAAGAGAAAGGAAATTTAGTTGGTATTATTACTCAATTCGGTGGTCAAACTCCAATCAAGTTAGCTAAATTTTTACATGATAATAAACTTCCAATTCTAGGAACTCAGTATACTTCGATTGATTTGGCTGAGGACAGAGATCGATTTAGAAATCTTCTTAATAAATTAAAATTAAAACAAGCAAAAAGTGGAATTGCTAAAACATTTAAACAAGCAATTAAAATAGCTAAAAAAATTGGTTTACCTTTAATGGTTAGACCTTCTTATGTATTAGGTGGAAGAGCAATGGAAATTGTTCACGAAAAGCGACAACTTAAAAACTTTGTAGAGGAAGCTTTTAAAGCTGCTGATAAAAACCCAATTTTGATTGATAAGTTTATTGATCACGCGATGGAAGTAGATGTGGATGCAATATCTGACGGAAAACAAGTTCATGTAGCGGGAATTATGCAACATATCGAAGAAGCTGGAATACATTCTGGAGACTCTGCTTGTAGTTTACCTCCTGTGTCAATCAAACCCTTCTTAATCAAAGAAATCGAAAATCAAACTAAAAAATTAGCCTTAGCTTTAAAAGTTAAGGGTTTTTTGAATATTCAATTTGCCATCAAAAAAGATGAGATTTATGTGATTGAAGTGAATCCTAGAGCAAGTAGAACAGTTCCATTTGTATCAAAAGCAAAAGGTCTTCCTCTTGCTAAAATTGCTTCAAGAGTAATGGCTGGTGAACAATTATCTAAATTTAATTTAAAAGATAAATCCAAAGGCATGTATGCTGTTAAAGAAGCTGTGTTTCCTTTCAATAAATTTCCAAATAGTGACTTACTTCTTGGTCCTGAAATGAAATCAACAGGTGAGGTAATGGGATTTGACAAAAACTTTGGAATGGCTTTTGCCAAAAGCCAAGTTGCTGCTGCAAATTCTTTACCTAAAAAAGGACTTGCTTTTATATCTCTTAAAGATTCTCATAAAGACGAAGGTATTGATTTAGCAAAAGAGCTTCTTAAGCTTGATTTTACACTTTGTGCAACAAAAGGAACAGCAGACTACATTAAAAAACATAATATGAAGTGTAAAATTATTAACAAAGTAAGTAGTGGATCACCTCATATAGTTGATGTCTTAGACTCTAAAAGAATTGCACTTGTTGTTAATACTGGTGGAGGAAACAGCGAACATAGGTTAAGTGATGCCATTGCACTTAGAAGAGCTACACTTAAAAACAAAGTTCCTTACTGCACAAATATGTCAACTGCTCAAGCTTGCATTCAAGCAATTAGATCTCTTAAAACTAAAAAGTTAGAAGTTACTTCTCTTCAAGATGTTTAATTATGAACTTTCCAATCAGTTTCAAAAGTTACATAATTTACTTGAATACATCTTCTCTCTTTGATTATTTTTTTCTTTTCCATGCCATGCCAAGTATTTGGCCCACTAGTAAACATGTATCCATAGTTATTTTTGTAAGGAACCGTTTTAACCTTTTCTAGATTTTCACTATAAAAATCAGTACCTAAATCCTCAGACTCATTAGTATTATTTATAAAAATTAATCCTGACATCAATTTTTCTTTAATGTCGCAATGTGGCTTTAGCCAAAAACCCTCTCTGTCACAAATAACTTCTACTCTTACATATGAATTGGTTAAATCCTTGTTAATCATTTTTGAGATTGTGTGATGCACTTCTTTTGATTGTAATTCATTAATAAATTTTACTAAATTTGGAAATTGCTTTTCATTTTCTTTTGTTACAAAACATCTAAATTTAATTGCTTCACCACCAGATGCAATTCCCTCTCTAAATTCAGCAGCACCACCATCAATCGCTCTTGTTCCATCATATCTAAGATTGTGCTTGCTTACATCTGGAATATCCGCTTTTATAATTTCATCTATTGCTTCAAGCGATAAAGCATTATTATATTCCCAATGATCAAAAGGAAATTCATATTTTTTTGATTGGTTTTTAATTGAATCTAAAAATGACATTATATTAATTTTTTTTTAATTTCATTTGCAACTCTACTAGTTTCATTGAGAATTTCATAGTCCCAAGTCTCTAATGTAGTTTCTAATTTTTTTATAATATTTAATTGGTAAAAAAGTTCTTTAAACTTTTGAATTCTTTGGTCATTTTTTTTTGCTGGTATATCAGCTACATAAATTGGTTTTCCTGTAAGGGCAGCTTCTGAAATCATTGATGTTGAGTCACATGTTACAGAAATATATTTGGCTAAAGATAAAGCTGATAAATAAGCTTTTTTATCAATAGTTTCTATTACTAGGCTATTTTCACTTAATCTATTTTTAGATAACTCAATAATATTTTTGGGAGTTCTCATTGACGGTATAACGATTCCCTGAAGATTATTATTTTTAACTAAATCATTAAATAAATTTAAAATATTCAAAATATTTTGATCTGAATAATCATAATGTTTTGTGGGACCTCCTAAAATTAATAAAAAATAATCTTTTCCTTTTTGCAATCTATCTTTAAGATAATTGTTGTGCTCTTTAATTTCCTCATTTGTAAGATAATGCAAGGCACCTTTTGTTGACAAAACATTTTCACCAGAGAGGCAGTCATGTTCTGGAGCAATTATATAATTAAAATTATCTAAATTTACTTTTGGATCTTGAATATGAATATTTATAATTTTTTTAGATGAGACTTTTTTTAAATAAATTGAAGGAATAACACTTTTTCTTCCACAAGAAATAATTACATCGAAATCTTTTACATCAATCCTTTTAAATACATTTTGAGAAATAGGTGTAATTTTTGGTGGAAAAAATTTCCAAAAATTATTTAGTTCAACTGTATGGTGAGTAAAATCAATATCTAAAGCTTTTGCTAATCCTTCTACCTGACTAATCATGCCATGCATTCCCTGAGTTAATAATATGCCTTTTAATTTAGCCATTAATTACTATATAGCTTTCATATGAGTCAAAATCCAACTAAACACACAAAAGTGTTAATAATTGGTTCTGGTCCTGCCGGATACACAGCAGCAGTTTATGCTGCAAGAGCTATGCTTAAACCAATATTAGTTTACGGCGCCCAACCCGGTGGTCAATTAACAACAACGACAGATGTTGAAAACTATCCAGGATTTTCAGATGTAATACAAGGTCCTTGGTTAATGGATCAAATGAAAGACCAAGCAAAAGCAGTTGGTACAGAAATGATTGAAGATCACATTGGATCAGTTAATTTAAAATCTTCACCTTTTGAAGCTATTGGAGATAGTGGTCAAAAATATACTGCAGACAGTATTATAATTTCTACCGGCGCCCAAGCGAGATGGCTAAATATAAAATCTGAACAAGAATTTAGGGGATTTGGTGTTTCTGCTTGTGCAACTTGTGACGGCTTTTTTTTTAAAGATAAGGAGGTAGCTGTTGTTGGAGGTGGAAATGCTGCTGTTGAGGAGGCAATGTTTCTTACAAAGTTTGCATCAAAAGTTAAATTAATTCATAGAAGAGATAATTTAAGAGCAGAAAAAATGCTTCAAAAAAAATTAATGGAAAATAAAAAAATTGAAATAATTTGGGACTCTGTTGTTGAGGATGTAATTGGAGATAAGGAGCCTAAAAATGTTAAAGGTATTAAAGTAAAAAATTTAAAAACTAGCAAAGTTGATGAAATTAAATTAGATGGATTATTTATTGCAATAGGCCATGATCCTGCAACACAGTTGTTCAAAGATCAATTAAAAATGGATAATGAGGGTTATTTAATTACCAAACCTGATTCCACAGAAACAAATGTCCCTGGTGTTTATGCGGCTGGAGATGTTAAAGACAAGACATTTAGACAAGCTGTAACTGCTGCTGGCATGGGATGTATGGCTGCACTTGAAGCTGAAAAATTTTTATCTCATTAATCTAAGTTAAACTCTCACAAAAAACTTTAATTCTGTGCATGGCTTTTTTTAAATTTTTCATTGATGTGGCATAAGAAATTCTAAAATATCCATCCAAACCGAATGCAGATCCTTGCACTACTGCAACATTTGATTTTTCTAATAATTTTTTAACAAAATCTGTATCAGTTTTTAATTTTGTTTTCTTATTTAAAAGACCTTTGCAACTTGGAAAAACATAAAAGGCACCATTAGGAGTTAAACAGTTTATCCCTTTAATATTGTTTAAACTTTTAACAACAAAATCTCTTCTTTCTTTAAAAGCTTTTGATCTCTTTTGAATGAAACCTTGATTGCCATTTAAAGCTTCAACTGCAGCAGCTTGGCTTATCGAAGATGGGTTTGAAGTAGATTGTGATTGAATTTTACCTATGGCTTTAATTATATCTTTAGGGCCCGCCGCATATCCTATTCTCCAGCCTGTCATTGCATAAGATTTACTAACTCCATTCATTGTAAGAGTTCTATCTTTTAATTTAGAAATTTGGGCAATTGTGAAGAAATTAAAATTATCATATTTAATATGTTCATAAATATCATCACTTAAAATGTGAACTTTTTTATTTTTGATTAAAACTTTTGCTAAATCTTGAATTTCTTTTTTAGTATACCCTGCTCCAGTAGGGTTTGAGGGTGAATTAAGAATTACCCATTTAGTTTTTTTTGAAATAGCTTTTTTTAGTTTTTTTGCAGTAAGCTTAAATCCTTCAAGTTCTGTACATTTAACTATTTTAGGTTTTCCACCCGCTAATAAAACCATATCTGGATACGATACCCAAAAAGGTGCTGGAATAATTACTTCATCACCTTTATTTAAAGTTGCCATAAATGCATTATAAAGAACTTGCTTGCCGCCTGTTCCAACTGTTATCTGCTCAATTGAATAATTTAATTTATTTTCTCTTTTAAACTTATCTACGATTGCTTTTTTTAGAATAGGTGTTCCATCAACTGCTGTATATTTTGTATCACCACTTTTAATTGCTTTAATTGCAGCATTCTTAATATTATCTGGAGTATCAAAATCAGGTTCTCCAGCTCCAAGGCCTATTATATCCTTTCCAGCAGCTCTTAATTCCCTGGCTTTTTGGGTAACAGCAATTGTTGGCGATGGTTTAATTCTTTTTAAACTGTCAGATATTATGCTCATTGAAATATAAATTATATCTACTAGTTTTATAGATAATGCAAAATACTTATCAAGATTTAATTACTGAAATTCAGAATAAAAATCCTGAGATCAGCCCTAAACTTGAAGGCGGCAAAAAATTTCAAATGAAAACGGACTTTAAGCCTGCGGGTGATCAACCTGAAGCAATTAAACAATTAATTAATGGTGCTAATAAAGATCAGTTAAGTCAAGTTCTTTTAGGTGTAACCGGTTCCGGTAAAACTTTTACAATGGCAAAAATGATTGAAAAAACTAATAGACCAGCTTTAATACTTGCGCCTAACAAAACTTTGGCCGCTCAATTGTACGGAGAAATGAAGTCTTTTTTTCCAGATAATGCTGTTGAGTATTTTGTTTCTTATTACGACTACTATACTCCAGAAGCCTATGTTCCACGCTCAGATACCTATATTGAAAAAGAGGCTTCAATTAATGAACAAATAGATCGAATGCGTCATTCGGCAACAAGATCTTTGTTAGAAAGAGATGATGTTATTATTGTATCAAGTGTTTCTTGTATTTATGGATTAGGATCAGTTGAGGCTTATAGCAAGATGACCTTGAGCTTAAAAACTGGATATGATTACAATAGAGATCAGCTAATTAAATCTTTAGTTGCTCTTCAATATAAAAGAAATGACCAAAATTTTTACAGAGGAACTTTTAGAGCTCGTGGAGAATATTTAGAAATTTTTCCTTCTCACCTTGAAGACCGCGCATGGAGACTTAGTTTATTTGGAGATAAATTAGAAAAAATAGAAGAGTTTGACCCATTAACGGGTGACTTGGTAAATGAACTGAATGTAATCAAGATTTATGCTAATAGTCACTACATCACACCAAAACCTACAATTGAGCAAGCAATTATTAAAATTAAAAGAGAGTTAGAGGTAACCTTAAAAAAATTTAAGGATGAAAATAAACTTCTTGAAGCTCAAAGATTAGAGGAAAGAACTAAATTTGATTTAGAAATGATTGAGGCAACAGGTTCGTGTGCTGGAATTGAAAACTACTCAAGATTTTTATCTGGTAGAAAGCCAGGAGAACCCCCACCTACTCTATTTGAATATTTTCCTGACAACACTTTAATTTTTGTAGATGAATGCCACGTAACAGTTCCACAATTAAATGGGATGTATAAAGGTGATAGATCAAGAAAAAGTAATCTTGCGCAATATGGTTTTAGATTGCCCTCTTGTATGGATAATAGACCTCTAAAATTTGAAGAATGGGATGCAATGAGAACACAAACAGTTTTTGTATCAGCCACTCCTGGACCATGGGAATTAAAGCAAGTTAAAAATAAGTTTGTTGAGCAAGTTATTAGACCCACTGGTTTAATTGATCCACCTGTTGAAATTAGACCTGCTAAAAATCAAGTCGATGATTTAATGCATGAGTGTAAAAAAGTTGTAGATAACAATTACAGAGTTCTTGTAACTACTTTAACTAAAAAAATGGCAGAAGATTTAACTGAGTATCTTCATGAAAATGGAATTAAAGTTAGATATATGCACTCTGATATTGATACTCTTGAGAGAATAGAAATTATGAGAGACTTAAGGTTGGGAGTGTTTGATGTCTTGGTTGGTATTAACCTTTTAAGAGAAGGTTTAGATATTCCAGAATGTGCTTTAGTTGGAATTTTAGATGCTGATAAAGAAGGCTTTTTAAGATCTGAAACTTCTTTAATTCAGACTATTGGGAGAGCAGCTAGAAATTTAGATGGGAAGGTAATTCTTTACGCTGATAAAGAAACCAAAAGTATTAAAAATGCTATTAAAGAAACAGATAGAAGAAGATCAATTCAAGTTGCTTATAATAAAAAACATAAAATTAGTGCTTCAAGTATAAAAAAAGAAATTAATGATGTTTTAGAAAGTGTTTATGAAAAGGATTATGTAAAAGTTGGAACAGACGAGAATATTGGTGGAAATCTTAAAAAACATTTAAAAGCTCTCAATAAAAAAATGAAAGATGCTGCAACCAATCTTGAATTTGAAGAGGCAGCTAAAATTAGAGATGAAATTCGAAAGTTAGAAGCATCAGAATTAGAAATTGTTTTAAATCCCAAAGTAAAACAATATAGTGCAAATAATAAAATTTACCCCAAAGGTAGATCAACAATGGGATTACCTGGAACTAGAGCTCAAAAAGGCAAGAAAAAATGGAAGCAAATAAAATAATTATAACTGGAGCAGCTACAAGAATGGGTGCTGCTATTGCTAAAAAGTTATCTGGTCCAGGAAAAGAGATGGTTATTCATTACAATAGTTCTAAAGCTAGTGCTGAAAAACTTAAAAAAGATCTGATCAAAAACAAAACAAAAGTTTATTTAATTAAAGGTGATCTCTCAAAAGAAAACGATTTAAAAAAAATCATCAAGTTTTCAAAATCAAAATTAAAGTATTTTAATTGTTTAATCAATAATGCTTCATTATTTGAAAACGACAATTTAAATAATTTTACCTCTAAAAGCTGGAACGATCACTTAAATATAAACCTAAAGGCTCCTGCTTATTTGACTAAAGAGTTTGCTAAAAATGTGAGAGGTAAAAATAATAATATTATCAATATAATCGATCAAAGAGTTTTTAAGTTAACTCCATTTTTCTTTTCATATACATTAAGTAAAACTGGGCTTTACACTTTAACAAAGACGAGTGCTATGAGTTTATCTCCAAATATAAAGGTAAATGGAATAGCTCCTGGTCCAACAATTAAGAATAAAAGACAAACAAATAAACACTTTAAAAAACAATATTTAGCAACACCCTTAAGGCAACAAGTAGATGTTAAGGAAATTTGTAATGCAGTTGACTTTTTTATTAAAAACAGTTCTATTACAGGTCAGGTTTTAGCATTAGATAGTGGTCAAAGTTTAAACTGGCAAACACCAGATATTATGAATGGAAAAGAATGAAAAAAAATAATCTTAAAGTAGTAAAGATAGAAAAGGCTAAAAGCTTATTTAACTATGAGAAAAAAATTCTCATTAATGAATTAATTTTAGATTTAAAACTTGGCTATTATGATTTTGAAAAAGAAAAACCTCAAAAAGTAAAATTTAGTCTCGAGATTGACTATGAAGATAAAAAGCCAACAAATGATAAAGATATCAAATCTATTGTAAATTATGGAACAATAGTAAAACTCATTACGAAACTTGTTAAAAAGAAACATTATAATTTTTTAGAGACTCTTGCTGAGTCCGTTTTTGATGAATTATTCAAAGACAAAAGAATTGCAAAAATAATGCTTAAAATTGAAAAATTAGAAATTTTAAAAGAATGTTCATCTGTTGGTATTCAAATTACCAAAAAGAGAAGTCATGAAAAGTTCTGAACTTGGAAAAGAAGTAATTAAAAAAGAACTTCCATTAATTCCTAAAAGCCCTGGTGTATATAGAATGCTTAATCATAAAGATGATATTCTTTATGTAGGTAAAGCTAAAAACCTGCCTAATAGATTAAAAAGTTATGTGGCTGAAAAAAACCATATTATTAGAACTGAAAGAATGTTGTCTCAAACTTTTAAACTAGAGATTACAACTACTGCTAATGAAAGTGAAGCACTACTCTTAGAAGCAAACTTAATTAAAAAGCATAAACCAAAATTTAATATTTTACTTAAAGATGATAAATCATTTCCTTTCATATTTATTGGTGAAAAAGATCAATGGCCTCGAGTTACAAAACATAGAGGCAAAAAAGATAAGGAAGGATTTTACTTTGGTCCATTCGCTTCAGCAGGTACTGCAAACTGGACTATTAAAATGCTTCAAAAAATATTTCAATTAAGAGTTTGTGATGACGGAACTTTTAAAAATAGAAAAAGACCTTGTATTCTTTATCAAATAAAAAGGTGTTCAGGTCCTTGTGTGGGTTATATAGATAAAAATGATTATAAAAAATCAGTGGACCAAGCGATTCAATTTGTATCTGGTAAATCTCGTGATATTCAAAAAAATTTATCTAAAGAAATGGAGGCTGCAAGTGAACAGCTTGATTTTGAAAAAGCTTCAATCTTTAGAGATAGAATTAAGTCACTAAATATAATTCAATCTTCGCAAAGAATTAATGAAGCAAATTTAGTTGATGCAGATGTTGTGGCTGCATATAAAGAGTCTGGTAAAACTTGTGTTCAAGTTTTTTTTTACAGATCAAAACAAAATTGGGGAAATCAAGCTTATTTTCCAAAGCATGATCCTGATCAAAATATTAATGAAATTATGTCGTCTTTCTTGATGCAGTTCTATGAAAACAAAAGTGTTCCAAAACTAATAATAATAAATACTGAAATAAAGGATAAAAAATTAATTGAAGAAACTTTAAGTAAAAAAGAAAATAATTCTATTTCTATCAACACAGCAAAAAAAGGAACTAAAGCAAAAGTAATTGCTATGGCAGAAAAAAATGCCAAAGAGTCTTTAAATAGAAAGATTTACGAAACAAATAATAATAAAGACTTATTTGAAAAGGTTGCTAAAAAATTTAACTTAAGAAATGGTGTTAGTTTAGTTGAAGTGTACGATAATAGTCATATTCAAGGAACAAATAGTGTTGGTGCAATGATAACATTTGGCGATGAGGGTTTTGTTAAAAAAAGATACCGAAAATTTGATATCAAAACCAAAGGTTCTGAACAAGATGATTTTGCAATGATGAAGGAGGTTTTATCAAGAAGGTTTAAAAGAGCTATGCTTGAAAAAGGCAACTATCTAACTCTTCCAGATTTAATACTAATTGATGGTGGAAAAGGTCAATATTCATCGGCAAAAGAAGTTTTAGATGAATTTGGATTACATGATTTACCGATGATTGCTATAGCCAAAGGTAAAATGAGAAATAGTGGAGATGAAACATTTTTTTACAATGGAAAATCATTTAAATTTGAAAAAAATGATCCTACTCTATTTTTTATGCAACGTCTTAGAGATGAAGCTCATAGATTTGCCATCTCCTCTCACAGAGCCAAAAGAGCTAAAGGTATTAAAAAGTCATTATTAGACCAAATAAATGGCATAGGAGCCATCCGAAAAAGAGCTCTATTAAATCACTTTGGATCTGCAAGGGCTGTGGAGTCTGCAAGTTTGGACGAAATAAAATCTGTCGAAGGTGTTGAAGCAAAAGTAGCAAAAAAGATATATAACTTCTTTCACGAATAAAATTTATTATGCTTAAAAAAATTCCAAATATTTTAACTATAGGTAGAATTTTAATTGTTCCTTTTTTTGTGTTAGCTTTTTATCTTCCAGGATTTTATGGTGATTTGACTGCTTTAATATTATTTATCGTCGCATCCTTTACAGATTTTTTAGATGGAATGTTGGCAAGACTTCTTGGTGAAGAGTCAAAACTTGGAGAATTGTTAGATCCAATAGCTGATAAAATTATTGTAGCTACTGCTCTTATTTTATTGGTTATGGATGGAACCATACGCAACTACGAAGTAATTGCTGCGATAATTATCCTAACTAGAGAAATTTTAATTTCTGGTTTAAGAGAATTCTTAGCGAAAGGTAAAATAAAATTACCTGTTTCAAATTTAGCAAAACTAAAAACTGTTTTACAAATGGTGTCGATTGCGCTTTTGCTTTCGGGTGATACAGGAAATAAAATTATTAATTTTCAGGATTATAATGCTCAAACAATTGGAATTATTCTATTGTGGCTATCAGCTGCTCTTACACTATTTACAGGTTATGATTATATGCGTAAGGGAATAGATCACGCTATTTCTGAGGACAATAAAGACTAGGCAGCTTTTTTCTTTTTAACTACAACTTGATAACTTTCATTTAAATCAATTATAGTTTTGCAAACTTTAAATTGATTTTCAGCAATACATGATACCGGTGTTACTTCAGCTGCTGTGCCTGTTAAAAAACATCCTACAAAATTTTTTAACTCTTCAGGTTTAATTTTTCTTTCATGAACCTTTATGTTTTTTGATTTGGCTATTTCAATAACAGTTCTTCTTGTGATCCCATCTAAAAATGAATCTGGTATTGGAGTGTGTAGTTCTCCATCTTTATCCTTAAAAAAGATATTGGCTCCTGTTGCTTCAGCTACATTTCCTTCATGGTCTAACATAAGTGAGTCGGTATAACCTTGTTTTTCAGCTTCATGTTTTGATAGAGTACAAATCATATAAAGTCCTGATGCTTTTGTATCCCAAGGTATTGTGTTAGGTGCAGGCCTTCTCCAGTTAGAAATATTTAATTTGATCCCCTCAATTTTAAGTTTAGGATCAAAATAAGATCCCCATTGCCAAGTTGCAATTGCGACATGAATTTTTGTTTGTTGTGCAGAAATAGCCATCATCTCGCTTCCTCTCCAAGCGACTGGCCTTACATATCCATTTTCTACTTTCTGAGTAGCAATTATTTTTTTTGAAGCTTCATTTATTTCATTTTCAGTGTAAGGAATTTCAAATCCCATTCTTCTAGCTGAATGAAATAGTCTTGTGGTGTGTTCTTCTAATTTAAAGATAGAGCCATCATAAACACGTTCACCTTCAAAAACACAGCTAGCATAATGCAATCCATGGCTAAGCACATGAACTTTAACGTCTGACCAATTAACCAATTCGCCATTGTACCATATTTTTCCTGATCTTTTGTCGTAGGGTATCATTATATGAAATAAAAAAAATTCTTACTGAAAAATATCTTTGTATCTATAATATGTCAATATAACTTACCAATAATGAAACAACTTTTATATCTAAAAGATGATCAATTAAAAGATTTAATAGAAAAGCTTTTTATAGGTTATAGAGAAACATTCTCTGACTCTAAAAAAGTTCTAAATAAATATAAAATTGGCTTGGCTCATCAAAAAGTAATGCATCTATTATCAATGTATGAGGGTATTTCTATTTCTGAATTATTAAGAAGATTAAAGATTACAAAACAAAGTCTCAATAGAGTTCTCAAAGATTTGATAAAATTAGAGATAATAATTTTTAAAAAAGATGAACAAGATACTAGAATTAAGCATGTTTTTCTTAATGAAAAAGGAAAAAAAATATTCAATGAAATTTTTGAAATTCAAAAAAAAAGAATTCACAGTGCTTTATTAAAATCTAGCTCAGAAGAAGTTATAAATTTTGATAATGTATTAAAAAAGATTATAAATGGATAATTTGATCGCTCACATATTAGTAGTAGACGATGATGATGGGATCAGAAATTTAGTTAAAAAATATTTAAATGAAAATAATTATTTAGTAACCACTGCTTTAAGTGCAGAAGATGCGTTAGAAAAAATTAAGTTAATAAAATTTGATTTAATAATTTTAGATATTATGATGCCTGGAAAAAGTGGTTTAGAATTTATAGAGGAAAATCATAAAAAACTAGAAACACCTGTAATTTTGTTAACAGCCAAAGGTGAGCCAAGTGAAAGAATTGAAGGGCTGGAGGTTGGTGCTGATGATTACCTACCAAAACCTTTTGAACCAAAAGAACTTTTATTAAGAATTAAAAATATTATCGTAAAAACAAAAAGAAATGATCAAAAAAGAATTATTGAATTTGAAAATGTTAAGATTGATTTGAATAAGCAAATAATTTTAAAAGAAAATACTGAATATAAAATAAACAATACAGAAAAAAAAATTTTAGAAAAAATGATTAATTATCCGGGTAAAACATTTTCTCGAGAGGAGATAGGTATATTGATTGAATTAGACAAAGAGAGATCTATTGATGTAATCATTACAAGATTAAGAAAAAAAATTGAAATAGATCCAAAAAATCCAAAATTTCTACAAACTATCAGAGGAGCAGGATATGTTTTATGGATTGAGTAAATTCTTTAAAGATATTCTTCCAAAAAGATTATTTTACCGTGCACTTTTAATTGTTGCAGTTCCTGTAATAGTTCTACAGTTGATAATTACAATAGTTTTTTTTGATAGTCTTTGGATCAAAACTAACAAAGGCATGACCAAAGCAATTGTAAACGAGATAAATACTTTTATTGAAGTTTATTCAGATGAAATTTATGATAAAGATGAAATAACCAATCTTTTTTCAATTTATCAAAACTTAAATATTGAATACATTAATGATGAAAATTTTAATTATTACTATGATGAAAGATGGTTCAGTCCAATTGACAGAACTTTAAGAAGAGAACTCAAATCAAAATTTGGTAACGAAAATTTCTGGTTTGATACAACGGGGTATAAAGAACTAATTGATCTAAGAATTAAATATCAAACTGGATATTTTAAATTTTTAATACCCAGAGATAGACTTACAAGTTCTTCAGCAAGAATATTTGCACTGTGGATAACTGTTCCTGCTATAATAATGATTTTTATTTCTTTAATTTTTTTAAAAAATCAAACAAGACCAATTACGAATCTTGCAAAAGCAGCAGAAAAATTTGGTAGAGGTGAGGAAATAGAAGAATTCAATCCATCAGGAGCTGCAGAAATAAGACAGGCTGGTTATGAATTTGATAGAATGAGAAAAAGAATTATGAGACATTTAAACCAAAGATCAGAGATGTTATCTGGAATAAGTCATGATTTGCGAACTCCACTTACAAGAATGAAACTTCAAATTGCTTTCATTAA
>CABXBX010000010.1 GCA_902510495.1 uncultured Pelagibacteraceae bacterium | reverse complement strand
GTTCAGCTTATGACTTGTCGAGATTTGTCAAAATCAAAAATTGGAAGATGCTATTACTGTCCAATAATTGATGATAATGGTAATTTAGTTAATGATCCAGTAATATTAAAACTAGCTGAAGATAAATGGTGGATCTCCATCGCAGACTCAGACGTTATTTTTTTTGCTAAAGGTCTTGCCTCTGGAAATAATTTTAAAGTTAAAATTTTTGAACCAAATGTTGATATTATTGCAATACAAGGTCCTAAATCATTTGGTCTGATGGAAAAGGTTTTTGGAAAAAAAATTACTGAGTTAAAATTCTTTGGATTTGACTATTTTGATTTTAAAGGCACAAAACATTTGATTGCTAGATCAGGTTGGTCAAAACAAGGTGGTTATGAAGTTTATGTTGAAAATACATCATCAGGCCAAGATTTATATGATCATCTTTTTGAAATAGGCGTGGAATTTAATGTAAAACCTGGTTGTCCAAATCTTATTGAAAGAATAGAAAGTGGCCTCCTTTCTTATGGAAACGATTTTGATAATCAAGATAACCCATTTGAATGTGGTTTTGAAAAATATGTTAATTTAGAATCGGAGGTAGTTTTTTTGGGCAAAGAAAAGTTAAAAAAGATTAAATCAGATGGAATAAAAAGAAAATTAATGGGAGTTCAAATTGAAACTAATAAAATTAGCTTATCTGGCTCAATCAATATTATGAATAGTGATGGAAAATTAATAGGGGATCTTAGATCTGCATGTTATTCACCACAATTCAAAAAAGTTATAGGAATTGCAATGATAAATGAGCCTTTTTGCAAAGTGTCAGAGACCGGTAAGCTTGAAATCGATGGTAAAAATATAGCTCTTAAGGTTTGCGAATTACCTTTCATCTAGTATAAAACTTACATCATGGATATTGCAATAGTTGGTGCGACAGGAAATGTTGGTAGAAAAATATTAGAAGTTCTTGAGAAAAAAGATCTTTCTATTGTTAATCTATATTTATTAGCATCTCCTAAAAGTGCAGGGAAAAAAATTAAATTCAAAGGCGTAGACCATGAAATCCATGATTTAGAAACCTTTGATTTTTCTAAAGTAAGGATTTGTTTTTTTGCTGCAGGTGGAAAAATTTCAGAAAAATTTGCTGAAAAAGCTGCAAAAAATTGTTTAGTAATAGACAACTCCAGTCATTTTAGAATGGATCCAGAAGTACCCTTAATAGTGCCACAAGTTAATTCTGAGGATTTAAAAAATATAAAAAAAAACATTATAGCAAATCCAAACTGTTCAACTGCACAATTAGTAATTGTTCTTAAACCTTTACACAATTTGTTTTCAATTAAAAGAATAGTTGTGTCAACTTATCAATCAGTTTCTGGAGGAGGCAAAGCTCCTATGGATGAATTAATTGAACAGACAAAATTAGTACTAGATGGAAAAAAAGTTAAGTCTAAAAACTTTACAAAACAAATAGCATTTAATGCTATTCCTCAAATAGATGCATTTTCAGATGACGGATATACAAAAGAGGAACTTAAAATGAAAAATGAAACAAAAAAAATTTTAGATGATAAAATAGATTTAACAGCTACTTGCGTTAGGTTACCCATTTCTGTGTCACATTCAGAATCTGTTAATATTCAATTTGAAAAACCATTTTCGATAGAAAAGGTAAAGGAAGTTCTAGACAATTCTGAGGGATGTAAAGTAATAGATGAAAGAGAGGATGGATACTATTCGACTCCAGTTGAGTCTGAGGGAAAAGATGAGACATTTATTTCAAGAATAAGAGAAGATAAAACTGTTAAAAATGGACTAAATTTGTGGATTGTTTCAGATAATCTTTTGAGAGGAGCAGCTTTAAATTCTGTAGAGATTGCAGAAACATTAATTAAAAATAATTTTTATGGAAAGTAAGACACCTTTATCCCCGCACATCCAGATTTATAGATGGCACATTTCTTCATTAGTTTCTATTTGTCATAGGATAACAGGTATTATTAATATAATTATTATTACATTAATTTGTTTATGGTCGTCACTACTTTTGTTTGGAGAAAGTAATTATGAAAATATAAATTCGTTTTTAAATTCCTTTATGGGAAAGTTTTTTATTTTAGGAATCACTTGGTCTTTTTCTTTTCAGGTATTAAGTGAAATAAGACATTTGATTATGGATTTTGGGTATGGATTTGAAATTAAAACAACAAAAATTACAGGATTAATTGTTATATTTGGATCATTAATCTTAACTGTTTTCTTTTATTTAATTGGAAAATTTTTTTTTTAAAATGATAAATGCTACAAAAAAATGGATCTTCTTAAAAATTAGTGGAGCAACATTAGTACCTTTAATGTTGTGGTTTATTATAAATCTGATTAATTTTTATGACCAAGGATTCTCTGATGTTGTAAAATTTTTTACAAATTCCTCATCCAAATTTTTATTCAGTATATTTATTATTAATGCATATTTTTTTTCAGCATTGAGTATCAGTGAGGTTTTTGAAGATTATTTGGCAAATGATAAAATCAAAAATGTCGCAAATAAGCTTTTGTACACTTCAGCAGTGGTAATTCCATTAATTACAATTATATTAATAACTAGGTTATGAGTTCGTATAAAATAATTGATCATGAGTATGATGTTGTTGTCTTAGGAGCTGGAGGTTCAGGCTTAAGAGCTGCAGTGGGCTTAAGTGAATCTGGTTTAAAAACCGCATGTATTTCTAAGGTGTTTCCAACAAGAAGCCATACTTCAGCTGCCCAAGGAGGTATCTCAGCAGCCCTTGGGAATATGGGAGAAGATGATTGGCGTTGGCATATGTATGATACTGTTAAAGGTGCCGACTGGTTAGGAGATCAAGATAGCATTGAGTATCTTTGCAAAGAAGCACCAAAAGCGGTCATTGAATTAGAAAAATATGGCGTTCCTTTTAGTAGGACAGAAGATGGAAAAATTTATCAAAGACCATTTGGTGGCATGACTAAAAATTTTGGAAATGGTATTGTTCAAAGAACTTGTGCGGCAGCTGATAGAACAGGCCATGCAATTTTACACACTTTATATGGACAAGCTTTAAAACACAAAACAGAATTTTTTATAGAATATTTTGCATTAGATCTTTTAATGAAAGATGGAGAGTGCAAAGGTTTAATTGCATGGAATTTAAACGATGGAACTATTCATAGATTTAGAGCACATACAGTAATCATTGCGACTGGTGGTTATGGTAAGGTTTACTATTCAGCAACTTCTGCACATACTTGCACAGGGGACGGTAATGCCATGGTTTTAAGAGCTGGATTACCACTACAAGACATGGAATTTGTTCAGTTTCATCCAACAGGAATATATGGTCATGGTACTTTAATAACAGAAGGAGCAAGAGGTGAAGGAGGTTATCTTACAAATTCTAAAGGTGAAAGATTTATGGAAAGATATGCACCTAAGGCAAAAGATTTAGCATCAAGAGATGTTGTAAGTAGATCAATGTCGATTGAAATTAATGAAGGTAGAGGAGTTGGAAAAGATCAAGATCACGTTCATTTGAACTTAAGTCATTTAGATAAAGAAATTATAGAAAGTAGATTGCCAGGAATTACTGATGCAGCAAGATTATTTGCCAATGTAGATGTTACTAAGGAAGCGATTCCAGTTGTGCCAACTGTTCACTATAATATGGGTGGTATTCCCACAAATTATAAAGGAGAAGTTTTAACAGTGAATGGATCTGAAAAAACTGTTCCTGGATTAATGGCAATTGGAGAAGCTGCATGCGTATCAGTTCATGGAGCAAACAGATTAGGATCCAATTCTTTAATTGACCTAGTTGTTTTTGGAAGAGCTGCAGCAAAAAGAGCTGCTGAGCTAGTCAAACCTGGAACACCACATGAACAAATTAGTGAAAGTGAAACCCAAAAATGTATAGACAGATTTGATAAAATTAGAAATGCAGAAGGAGATACAGGTACAGCTGATTTAAGGCTTGCAATGCAGAAAACAATGCAATCTAAATGTGCTGTTTTTAGATCAGAAAAAACTCTAAAAGAAGGAGTTAATGAAATAAGAAAAACTTATGATGGATTAGATTCTATATCAGTAAAAGATAAATCATTAATATTTAATACTGATTTAGTTGAAACTTTAGAATTTGATAATTTAATTAGACAGGCTGTAGTAACAGTAGATTCTGCATATAACAGAAAAGAAAGTAGAGGAGCTCATGCTCGAGAGGATTATCCTAAAAGAGACGATGAAAAATTTATGCAACATACTCTTGCTTGGTGTGATGGAAAAGAGACAAGAATTAGCTATAGGGAAGTTCACAAATCTACACTTACTAACGATGTTCAATATTTTCCACCTCAAGAGAGAGTTTATTAATGGTTCAAATTAATTTACCTGAAAATTCTCAAGTTAAAAAAGGTAAATTTTTTAAAGATAAGACTGGCTCAAAAAATTTAAGAAAAGTTAATGTTTATAGATGGGATCCATCCTCAGGAGAAAATCCAAGAATTGATACCTATGAAGTTGATATGGATAATTGTCCCTCAAAAGTTTTGGATATTTTAAATAAAATTAAAAATGAAATTGACCCTACGATTGCCTATAGGAGATCTTGTGCGCATGGAGTTTGTGGATCTTGTGCAATGAATATTGGAGGTAAAAATGGTTTGGCGTGTACAACGCCTCATTCAGAAATTGATGGAGATATAGATATTTATCCTTTACCTCATTTAAAAGTAAAAAAAGATTTAATAGGAGATTTAGATGGGCTGTATAAACAATATCAATCTATTGAACCTTGGCTCAAATCAAACTCGGACTCTGTAACTCAAGAGATTATTCAATCAAAAGAAGATAGAGCAAAATTAGACGGTGCATATGAGTGTATCATGTGTGCATGTTGCTCCACATCATGCCCAAGTTATTGGTGGAATGGAGACAAATATTTAGGACCAGCTGTTTTACTTCAGGCTTATAGATGGATTGTTGATAGTAGAGATGAAGAGAGACAAGCAAGATTAAAAAAGGTTGCCGATGAATTGAAATTATATCGTTGTCATACGATCTTGAACTGCACAAGTGCATGTCCAAAAGGTTTAAACCCAGCAAAAGCTATTGCTGAAATAAAAAAAATGTTAGCAACCGCTAATATTTAAACAATAGACTAATAAGTGTTTTTAATCTAAAAGATCGTATTCATGAAATTAATTGAACATTTTGTAGGTGGCAAAATAATTCCTGGTAAGTCTAATAAGAAAGGTAAAGTTTTCAATCCAGCAACTGGTGAACAAGAAAAAGAGGTCAGATTAGCTTCTAAAGAAGACTTAGATCAAGCCGTTACTGTTGCACAAATTGCTTTTGAAGAATGGTCATTAAAACCATCTCTTGTAAGAGCAAGAGTTATGTTTAAGTTTAAAGAATTAATAGAAAAAAATTCAGATGAACTTACACAATTAATAGTTTCAGAACATGGAAAAGTTTATGAAGATGCTAAAGGATCTTTGACTAGAGGTTTAGAAGTAGTTGAATTTGCTTGTGGCATACCTCATTTACTTAAAGGTGAATTTTCAGAGAACGTTGGAACTAACGTTGATAGTTGGTCTATTCGACAACCATTAGGTGTTGTAGCAGGAATCACACCTTTTAATTTTCCTGCGATGGTACCAATGTGGATGTTTCCCATAGCAATTGCATGTGGAAATACTTTCATACTAAAGCCTTCCGAAAAAGATCCTTCATGTGCAATTAAACTAGCAGAATTATTGAAAGAAGCTGGTCTTCCAGATGGAGTTTTTAATGTTGTAAATGGAGATAAAGAAGCTGTAGATGCAATCTTAACCAATAAAGATATCAAAGCAGTAAGTTTTGTTGGATCGACACCAATAGCAAAGTATATTTATGAAAATTCTGCAAAAAATGAAAAAAGAGTTCAAGCCCTAGGGGGTGCAAAAAATCATTTAGTTGTTATGCCAGATTGTGATTTAGATGGTGCAGTAAATGGATTAATGGGAGCCGCATATGGTTCCGCAGGTGAGAGATGCATGGCCCAATCTGTTGCAGTAGCAGTTGGAGATATTGGAGATGAATTAGTATTAAGGCTGTCAAAAAAAGCAGAGGCTTTAAAAGTAGGCCCTGGAATGGATAAAAGTTCTGAGATGGGACCCTTAGTTACTAAAGAGCATTTGGAAAAAGTAAAAGGATATGTTGACTTAGGAGTAAAAGAAGGTGCCAAGCTAATTGTGGATGGTAGAGATTTGAAATTACAGGGTTATGAGAATGGTTTCTATATTGGTGGCTGTCTTTTTGATCATGTAAAAAAAGAGATGAGAATATATAAAGAAGAAATATTTGGACCAGTTTTATCTGTAGTGAGAGTGAAAACTTTTGAAGAGGCCACAAAACTTATTAATGACCATGAATATGGAAATGGTGTGAGTATTTATACTAGAGATGGTGATGCAGGAAGAACCTTTGCAAGCAAGATACAAGTTGGAATGGTTGGTATTAACGTTCCTATTCCAGTTCCAATGGCTTTTCATAGTTTTGGTGGCTGGAAAAGGTCTTTATTTGGAGACAGTGCAATGCATGGTATGGAAGGTATAAAATTTTATACAAAACTTAAAACAATAACCTCAAGATGGCCCTCTGGAATAAGATCAAATGCAGAATTCGTAATGCCAACAATGAAATAGGGAGAAATATCAATGAGTAAAATATCTTTAATTGGTGCTGGTCAAATAGGGGGAACACTTGCTCATTTAATCGGAACAAAAGAACTTGTAGATGAAGTTGTTCTTTTTGATGTTGCAAGCGGAATAGCTAAAGGTAAAGCCCTAGATATTGCTCAATCATCATCGGTAGATGGTTTTAATGTAAAATTTTCAGGTACAGATGATTATAAAGATATAAAAGATTCTGATGTAATTATTGTTACTGCTGGTGTTCCAAGAAAACCTGGAATGAGTAGAGATGATTTGCTTGGTATAAATTTGAAAATTATTAAACAAGTTGCAGAAGGTGTCAAAGAACATGCACCAAATGCTTTTGTAATTTGTATTACAAATCCTTTAGATGTGATGGTGATGGCTTTTCAAAAATTCTCTGGATTATCAGCAAATAAGGTGGTTGGTATGGCTGGAATTTTGGATAGTTCAAGGTTTAAATTGTTTTTATCTTTAGAACTTAATATTCCTGTAAAAGAAATAGACGCAATGGTAATGGGCGGGCATGGAGACACAATGGTTCCGATGCCTAGATTTACAAAAGTTTCAGGGAAACCTTTGCTTGATTTAGTAAAAGAAGGAAAAATTTCCAAAGAAAGATTAGAGGAAATAAATCAAAGAACTAGAGATGGGGGTGCTGAAATAGTCAAGTATCTTGAAAAAGGATCAGCATTTTATGCGCCAGCAGCATCAGGAGTTCAGATGGCAGAGGCGTATTTAAATGATGAAAAAAAAATGTTACCATGTGCTATTCAGTTGAATGGGGAGTACGGTGTTGATAATGTTTATGCCGGTGTTCCAGTAATTATTGGAAAAAATGGTGTCGAAAAGATAGAGCTAATTGATTTAGATGAAAAAGAGAAAAAAGAGTTTATGCATTCTATTAACGCAGTTAAAGCTCTATGGGAAGCAGCATCTAAAATAGATCCTGATCTTTCTAAATAGTAATGAATATTCACGAACATCAAGCTAAACAAATTTTAAAAAAATATGGAGCTAAAGTTCCCGAGGGTGTATTTGCTCTCTCTGTTGAGGAGTTGATAAAAAAAGCAAAATTATTAAATACAAAAAAATATGTTTTAAAAGCCCAAATTCATGCTGGGGGAAGAGGTAAAGCAGGTGGTGTAAAAATTTTAGATACCATTGAGGAATTAAATAAAGCAGCAACAGAATTAATGGGAAAAACCTTGGTAACTCACCAAACAGGCCCTGAAGGTAGAGAGGTAAAAAGACTATATGTTGAAGAGTCTTCAAGTATAGAAAAAGAGTTCTACCTTTCTTGCCTTGTGGATAGATCTAGTTCAAAAATTGCTTTTATATCTAGTGATCAAGGTGGAATCGATATTGAGCAAGTAGCTAAAAACACTCCAGAAAAAATTACTACAACTAAAGTTGATGTAAATAGAGAAATTTCACAAAAAGATTGTGAAGAGATAATCAAAACCTATGGTTTGAATAATAGTGCAAAAACTCAGGCAATATCACTAATTAAATCAATTTATAAAATGTTTATAGATACAGATGCAAATATGGTTGAGGTTAATCCATTAATTTTAACAAAAGAGGAAAAAATAGTTTGTTTAGATGCAAAAGTAAATTTTGATTCTAATGCTTTATTTAGACATCCGGAAATTGTTGAGTTAAGAGACTTAAATGAAGAAGACCCAAAGGAAATAGAGGCTAGTAAATATGATTTAGCTTACATTAAATTAGATGGAAGTATTGGTTGTATGGTCAATGGAGCAGGTTTAGCTATGGCAACTATGGATATAATAAAGTTATATGGAAAAGAACCAGCTAATTTTTTAGATGTGGGAGGAGGAGCTTCAAAAGAAAAAGTTTCTGCAGCTTTAAAAATTATTTTGTCAGATAAGAATGTTAAAGGAATTTTAGTCAATATTTTTGGAGGTATCATGAGGTGTGATGTCCTTGCACAAGGTATAGTAGATGCTGCAAAAGAAATAGATATTGGTGTTCCTCTAGTTGTAAGACTTGCAGGTACAAATTTCAAGGAAGGAAAAGAAATATTAGACAATTCAGGACTAAAATTAATATCTGCAGAAAATTTAGATGATGCAGCTCAAAAAATTGTTGGAGCAATCAAATAATATGTCTGTGCTTATAAATAAAAATACAAAAGTAATTTGTCAGGGCTTTACAGGAGCACACGGAACTTTTCACTCAGAACAAGCAATTAAATACGGAACTAATTTGGTTGGTGGAGTTACACCCAAAAAAGGAGGTCAAAAACATCTTGATAAACCTGTGTTTAATACAGTGGCCGAGGCAAAAGCTGAGGTTGGTGCAGATGCTACAATGATTTATGTACCAGCTAAATTTGCAGCTGCTGCGATTATAGAGGCAATAGAAGCTTATGTTAATATTATAGTTTGTATAACAGAAGGTATTCCAGTTCAGGATATGCTTAAAGTTAAACAAAAGTTAATTGGATCTAAAAGTAGATTAATAGGTCCTAACTGTCCAGGAATTATCACCCCTGATGAATGTAAAATTGGAATAATGCCAGGAAATATTCATAAACGTGGTTCAGTTGGAATAGTTTCACGATCTGGGACTTTGACTTATGAAGCAGTGGCTCAAACCACTGAAAATGGTTTGGGTCAATCAACATGTATAGGAATTGGTGGAGATCCTATTAATGGAACAAATTTTATTGATTGTTTAGATTTATTTTTAAATGATGAAGAAACTAAATCAATTTTAATGATTGGTGAAATTGGTGGTACTTCTGAAGAAGAAGCTGCAGAATTTGTCAGAAACCACAAAATCAAGAAACCTATAGTTGGGTTTATTGCTGGAATTACAGCACCATCAGGTAGAAGAATGGGACATGCTGGAGCAATTATTTCAGGGGGAAAAGGTGGGGCTGAAGATAAGATCAAAAAAATGGAAGATTGTGGAATAACTGTAGCTAACTCTCCTTCAAAAATTGGAAAAACATTATTCGATAAATTGTCTAATTGAAAATTTTTTCTCTAGGTTTATATTGATATAAAATAATGTCTTCTTCTAAAAATCTTGAATTTGAAAAAACAGGCTTTTTGAGTAAATCAAATAGTGCCTTCATTGAACAAATGTATCTACAGTACATCAATCGAGATCCTAGCTTACCAGAAAGCTGGAGAACTTATTTCGACGAAATTGGAGATGAATTAGACGTAATTATTAATGAAATAAATGGACCTTCATGGAGCCCTGAAAAAAATAAAATTTCTGTACAAGATATTAAATCTTCACAAGAAAATAGTACATTAAATGAATTAGAAATAATTAAATCTAATGCAAATTCAATTAAAGCTGTTGCAATGATTAGATCTTATAGACAGAGAGGCCATCTTATTGCAAAACTTGATCCTTTAGGAATGATGAAATCTGAGTATTTGGATGAATTACATCCAGAATCTTATGGTTTTAAAAAAGAAGATTACAATAAAAATATTTTCTTAGATGGGGTTACAAACAAGCAATATTCAAATATCAAAAATATTTTAAAATTTTTAAAGGACAAATATTGTGGTCCGATCGGATATGAATATATGCATATCGCTAACCCTACAGAAAGAAAATGGTTTAGAGATAGAGTTGAAAAAACTGATGATTTTAAATTTACCCAAAATGGCAAAGAGGCAATTTTAAATAAACTGATACAAGCAGAGGGATTTGAGAAATATTTACATACTAAATATGTTGGAACTAAAAGATTTGGGCTTGATGGGGGAGAGAGTCTTATTCCTGCGTTAGAGCAAATAATTAAAATTGGTGGACAGTCTCAGATTAAAGAGGTGAAAATAGGTATGTCTCACAGAGGCAGACTAAATGTTTTAGCTAATGTTCTGCAAAAATCTTATAAAAGAATTTTTAATGAATTTGCTGGAGAAATTAGCTCTTCAGAAGATGGAGCTGGAGATGTAAAATATCATTTAGGTGCATCTTCTAATAGAGAATTTGATGGAAATTCTGTTCATGTAAGTTTAACAGATAATCCTTCTCATCTAGAGGCAGTTAATCCAATTGTGCTTGGTCAAACAAGAGCAAAGCAATTTTTTCATAAAGATAAAGAAAGGAAAAAAGTTATACCAATATTAATTCATGGTGATGCTGCTTTCGCAGGCCAAGGGGTAGTCGCAGAATGTTTTGCTATGTCAGGATTACCAGGTCATAATACAGGTGGAACAATTCATATTATTATAAATAATCAAATTGGATTTACTACAAGCCCAAGATTTGCAAGATCCTCACCATATCCCTCAGATATTGCAAAAATGGTAGAAGCCCCAATAATTCATGTTAATGGTGATGATCCAGAAGCAGTTGTTTATGCAGCGAGAATAGCTACAGATTTCAGATTAAAATTTAACAGAGATGTAGTTATAGATTTAATTTGCTACAGAAGATTTGGACATAATGAGGGTGATGAACCATCTTTTACTCAACCACTAATGTATAAAAAGATTAAATCTCATCCCTCTCCAGTAAAAGTATATGGGGAAAGACTAGTTAATGACCAGAGTATTTCTAGAGAATTTTTAAATTCATCTATCAAAATATTTAAAGATTTACTTGATGATCAATTTAAAACTGCAAAAGATTATAAACCAAAAATAGAATGGTTTGAGGGAACGTGGTCAAGATATAAACCAGAAAGAGGTAAAGACAAAAGAGGTGTAACAGGTGCAGACACAAAAAAACTTTTAGAAATTTCTAATAAGATAAATTCAATACCTAGTGAAATCAATATTCACAAAACAATTTCAAAAATTATAGACAACAGAAAAAAAAGTGTAAAAAACGGCTTTGGAATTGACTGGTCGACTGCAGAAGCCTTAGCTTTTGGATCACTTTTAGAAGAAGGTTATCCTGTAAGATTAGTTGGGCAAGATTCTGGTAGAGGAACTTTTAGCCAAAGACATTCTGTTTTAAGAAATCAATTAGATAACTCTAGATATGTTCCACTAAATAATATTTCAAAAAATCAAAAAAATTTTGAAGTGGTAGATAGTTTTTTATCTGAGCTTGCAGTTTTAGGATTTGAGTATGGATATAGTTTAGTAGAACCAAATACTTTAACTTTGTGGGAAGCTCAATTTGGAGATTTTGCCAATGGTGCTCAAGTGGTTATTGATCAATTTATAGCTTCTGGTGAAAGAAAATGGTCTAGAGCATCAGGATTAGTAATGTTATTACCCCATGGTTATGAAGGCCAAGGACCTGAACATTCATCAGCAAGATTAGAAAGATTTTTACAATTATGTTCTAATGATAATATGCAAGTTATGAATTGTACAACACCAGCAAACTATTTTCATGCCTTAAGAAGGCAAATGCGTAGAGATTTTAGAAAACCATTAATTATAATGACTCCTAAATCTTTATTAAGACATAAATATTGCCAATCAAATTTGCAGGATTTTAGTAAAAAAAATTCATTTCATAGAATTTTGTGGGATCATGCTATTGATCCACAAAGCAAAGGTTTTATTAAGTTAAAAAAATTGAGTGATATTAAAAAAGTAATTCTGTGCTCTGGAAAAATTTATTTTGATCTTTTAGAAGCAAGAGAAAAACAGAAAATAGATGATGTAGTTTTTTATAGAATAGAACAGTTATACCCATTTCCAGCTAAAAGCCTTGTTAAAGAACTTAAACCTTACGCAAAAAACGCTAAATTTTATTGGTGTCAAGAGGAACCAAAAAATATGGGGGCATGGTTTTCAGTAAGAGATTATATCCAATGGACATTAGATAATATAAAGGCTAATAATAATTTAATTGCTTATATTGGAAGAAGTCCTGATGCATCTCCAGCTACAGGGTATGTTAAAAGACATATCTTCCAACAACAAGAAATTATTAGGAAAGTTTTTGAAAAATAATAATGAGTGAAGAAATTACAGTTCCAGTTCTTGGTGAAAGTATTACAGAGGCAACTGTTTCAAAATGGTTGAAAAAAGAGGGTGATACTGTTGAGGCAGACGAACCTATCGTTGAATTAGAAACTGACAAAGTAAATTTAGAAGTGCCGTCACCAATTTCAGGAACATTATCAAAAATAAATTCGAAAGATGGTTCTGTTGTAGAAGTTGGTGCTCTTTTAGGATCTATATCAGATAATAGTTCTGGCGAAAAAAAAACAGAAGAAATCAAAAAAATTGAACCGAATGTTCAAAAAGATAATGTAATTAATCTAGAAAATCCAAAAGATGAAGAAGAGCCTCAAATTTTTGACAAAATAGAAGAACCAGAATTAGAGGTAGAACCATTAATTTTAACTGCGGAGGTTAAGGAGAAGATAGTTGATAATGAGTTAAAAATTAATCAAACATTATCTCCAGCAGTGAGAAAAATTGTTGAAGAAAATAAAATTGATGTTTCTTCAATTGAAGGATCTGGAAAGGATGGAAGAGTTTTAAAAGGTGATTTAATAAATTTAATGGGTGTCAGTCCACCCCCTTCGGAAAGAAAAATTAAGCACGGTCATGAAGAAAGAATTAAGATGACCAGGTTAAGACAAACTATTGCAAAGAGATTAAAACAAGCACAAGAAAATGCAGCATTGTTAACTACTTTCAATGAAGTAGATATGAAAAATGTAATGGAAATGAGAAAAGAAAATCAAGTAGATTTTCAAAATCGTTATGGAATAAAATTAGGATTTATGTCATTTTTTGTTAAGGCATGTGTTGTAGCATTAAAAAATTTTCCTGCTATTAATGCTGAAATCGAAGGTGACACCATCGTCTACAAAAATTACTATAATATAAGTTTTGCAGTTGGTACTGACAAAGGCCTTGTAGTACCAGTGTTAAAAGATGCCGATCAGTTATCTTTTGCTGATATTGAAAAAAATATTAAACAAATTTCAGATAAAGCAAAAGACGGCAAACTTACAATTGAAGATCTTCAAGGAGGGACATTTACAATTAGCAATGGTGGTGTTTATGGCTCAATGCTTTCAACTCCAATATTAAATCTTCCTCAATCAGGTGTTTTAGGAATGCATAATATTGTTGATAGACCAATAGTAATTGATGGTGAAATTAAAATTAGACCCATAATGTATTTGGCTTTGTCTTATGATCATAGAATAATTGATGGCAAAGAATCTGTTTCCTTTTTAAAGATGATTAAAGAAAATTTAGAGGATCCAAGAAGGTTATTTTTGGATATTTAAATGACAGAAGAATTTCAAGCAGTAGTGATTGGTGGCGGTCCAGGAGGCTATGTATGTGCAATTAGATTGGCACAATTAGGATTTAAAACTGCATGTATAGAATCAAGAGGTTCATTAGGAGGAACTTGTTTAAATGTAGGATGTATTCCATCTAAGAGTTTGCTTAATTTGTCAGAAGAGTTTCATAAAGCACAAAATTTATCTAATAAAGGAATTGAAATTGGAGAGGTAAAATTAAATTTGACTAAAATGATGAAAAATAAAGACAAGGCAGTAACAATATTGACTAAAGGGGTAGAGTTTTTATTAAAAAAAAATAAAGTTACTTATTTCAAAGGCATTGGTAGTTTTAAATCAGAAAATGAAATCTTGATAAAAGATGAAAATAAAAAAGAAATTTTAATTAAAACTGAAAACACAATAATTGCTACAGGTTCAGTTCCCGTGTCACTACCAGGTATTGAATTTGATGAAAAAGTTATCCTTTCATCAACTGGTGCATTAAAATTAGAACAAGTGCCAAAAAAAATGGTTGTTGTTGGTGGTGGCTATATAGGATTAGAAATGGGATCAGTTTGGTCAAGACTTGGCTCTGAGGTTCATGTAATTGAATTTTTAGATCATATTACACCTGGTATGGATAAAGAGATTTCAAATGAATTTATGAAAATTTTAAAGAAGCAAGGAATAAATTTTCATATGGAGCATAAAGTAGAAAAAATAAAAAATAACAATAAAGGAGCAATCGTCTCAACTCTTGATAAAAAAGGAATCAAAAAAGATTTTGATTGTAATGTTGTATTAATCTCTGTGGGAAGAAAGCCAAATACAGATGGATTAAACTTAAAAAAAATAGGTGTGAATTTAGATAAAAAAGGAAAAGTAAAAACAGACAAAAATTTTAAAACAAATTTAGACAACATTTATGCTATTGGAGATGTAATAAATGGTCCTATGCTTGCTCACAAAGCAGAAGATGAGGGAATTGCAGTAGCTGAAAATATAGCTGGTCAATCAGGTCATGTTAATTATGATACAATTCCAGGAGTTGTTTATACAACACCAGAAGTTGCATCTATAGGAAAAACCGAAGAACAATTAAAAGAATTACAGATTAAGTACAAAATTGGAAAATTTTCATTTATGGCAAATTCAAGAGCTAAAGCAATTGATGATGCAGAAGGATTCGTAAAAATACTAGCAGATGAAAAAACTGATAAAGTATTAGGTGCGCATTTGATCGGTCCTCATGCAGGTGAATTGATTGCTGAAATTGGTATTGCAATGGAATTTGGAGCCAGTTCAGAGGATATTGCTAGAACATGTCATGCACATCCTACTTTTTCAGAAGCTGTAAAAGAAGCAGCTTTATCAGTAGATAAAAGGGCTATACACTCATAATAAATTTTATTTATTTTTAATAAAGTTAACTAATGACCAAAGTTCGAATAGGAATAATTGTAGATAATATAAATTCTTCCAAACAAATATTTGATTTTATAAAAATGTCCCTTAATTCGGACAATTATGAAGTAACTCATTTAATAATTCAAAAAAATAATAATGAGGGTTTTATTAAGAAATCTATAAACTTTATAAAAAAAAAGGGTATTAGATATTTCGTATTAGCATTTACTTTTAAGGTTATTTCAAAAATAGAAGTGTTAATTTTAAAAAGATTTAAAAAATTTTCTAATTTTTTTGACTCTCATTCGTTAGAAAAATTTAAATTAGATGTTATAGAGGTTGAACCTATAATTTCAAATAACGGTAATATTTATAGATATAGTGAAAAAGATCTATCCAAAATAAAATCATTAAAATTAAATCTTTTAATCCGAGGAGGATCTGGAATTCTAAAAGGTGAAATTTTGAATATCTGTGAGAATGGAATTATATCATTCCATCATGGAGATAATGAATTTTACAGAGGCGGACCGCCTGGCTTTTGGGAAATAATAAATAAGGAAATAAGAACTGGTTTTATAATTCAAAGACTAGGTGAAGAACTTGATAATGGAGAAATATTATTTAAAGGATATTTTGCTACTCATTGGTTTTATACATTAAATCTTATAAATCTTTATGAGAAATCTAATATTTATCTTCATTATGTAGTCGAAAATTTAACTTCAAATTCCTTCAAGACAGATATTAAAATTAAAAATTTAGGACCAATTTATAAGTTACCCTCTATTCATATTTTATTATTTTATTTTTTTTCAATTATTAAAATTTTTTTTACGAAAACTGCAAATAAAATTTTATCTCGTGGTGATAAATGGAATGTTGCATATCAATTTACCCAAGAATGGAAAAGTGTAGATTTATCTAAATCGAATAGAATTCCTAATCCTCCAAATAGATATTTAGCAGATCCTTTTGTAATCAAAAAAGATAAAAATCATTATTGTTTTGTTGAAGATTATAATACTAAAAATAAAAAGGGCTGTATTTCTGTTTATGAAATTAATGAAAATTCTTGCAAAGAGTTTGGTGTTGCATTAGAGGAAAATTTTCACCTTTCTTATCCATTTTTATTTAATTATGAAAATGAACTTTATATGTGTCCAGAAACACATGAAGCTAATGAAATAAGATTATATAAATGTATAGAATTTCCCTTAAAATGGAAATTTGTTAAAACTTTAATTTCAGATGTTTCTGCTGTTGATACAAATATTTTTTTTAAAAATGAAAAATGGTGGTTGATGACCAACTTATCTAAAAGTGAAATTTTAGGCCATGCATCAGAATTGCATATTTTTAGTAGTAAAAAACTTTTATCAGATAATTGGATGCCACATAAAAAAAACCCTATTATATTTGATCCTTTGAGAGCAAGAAACGGAGGTTTGATTAACGAATTTAATACTTTTTATAGGGTTTATCAAAAACCTAGTTTTAATAATTATGGTGAGTCTTTAGGAATATCAAAAATTGAAGAATTAAATGATAATAACTATAAGGAAAGTGATGAATTAAAGGTTTCGCCTAACTTTTTTAGGGATTTAAAGGGTACACACACTTATAATTTTTCAGATGGTCTTCTGGTTTTAGATTTTAATAAATCTTAAGAGATATAAACTTTATAAACAATTAAACATTTATAAGTTGTTATATAGTGAGATATGAAATTTCCGATTCTTTTACCCAATATTTTCAATCACCCATTTACCTATGAAAGCAATATAAATTTAGCAATAGGTGATTTTGTGGAAGTTCCTTTTGGTAAATCAAACATAGTTGGGGTTGTTTGGGATCAATTTGAAATAAATAAAAACAAAGATTTTAAAATTAAAAAGGTAATTAGAAAATTGGATATTCCAAAATTAAAAAAAGGAACTTTAAATTTTTTAAATTGGTTTGCTACGTATAATATTGTACCCAAAGGAATGGCACTTAAACTTGTCTTATTAAGTGGAAAACCGGTAGAGAGCTTTAACAATGAGCTTTATGAAGATTTTAGTAAAAAAATCAAAGAAAACTTATTTGAATTGAACAATGAACAAGAAAATTCTTTAAAGCAAATTAATATTTCAAATCAAAAATTTAATGTTCATGTTTTACAAGGAACTACTGGCTCAGGAAAAACATTAGTATATTTTGAGGCTTTAAAAAAAATCTTACAAAAGGGCTTCCAAGGACTAATAATGTTGCCAGAAATTGGATTAACAAATCAATTTGAAAAAAAGTTTTTTGAATTTTTTGGTTTTGAACCTGCAATTTGGCATTCTGGTATTACAAAAAAAAATAAAGAAATCATTTGGAGTGGAATTATAAATGGTAAGATTAATGTAGTTATTGGTGCACGATCATCATTATTTTTACCTTTTAAAAATTTAGGATTAATAATTGTAGATGAAGAGCATGATCAATCTTATAAACAAGATGAGGGAATAATTTACAATGCACGTGATATGGCAATATCCAGAGCTTCATTTGAAAATATACCAATAAATTTAATTACTGCTGTTCCATCGGTTGAAACTTATGAAAATATAAAAAAAAAAAAATATGGTATCTCAAAACTTGTGGAAAGATATAAAAATGCGTCATTACCAAATTATGAAATAATCAATTTAAATCATATAAGACTAGAAAAACAATCTTGGCTTTCAAAAGAAATAATTCAAAAGGTTAATTTTCACTTAGAAAAAAAAGATCAAATTTTATTTTTTTTAAACAGACGAGGATTTTCCCCCAACGTTTTGTGTAAAAAATGTTTTAATAGCTTTTCTTGTCCAAATTGTTCAATAAATTTAGTTTATCATAAAAATAAAAATAATCTGTTATGTCATTATTGTGGATTTAAAACTTCCTTAGATAGAAATTGCGATAAAGAGGGAACTTGTGATTTTATTTTTAGTGGTCCTGGAGTAGAAAGGATTTCAGAAGAAGTAAAAAAAAAATTTCCGTTAAAAAAAGTTGAAATTTTTTCCAGTGACACAATGAATAAAAAAAGTTCAAAAGAAAAATTGGAAAAAATTACTAATAATCAAATTGAAATTTTAGTTGGAACTCAATTGATTTCTAAAGGTTTTCATTTTCCAAATTTGAATTGTATTGTTGTGGTAGATATTGATTTATCTTCTCAAGGACATGATTTGAGAAGTGCAGAAAAAAATTTACAACTTTATCATCAATTGTCTGGACGAGCAGGAAGAACAGGACAACCTTCTACTGTTTATTTTCAAACCTATAATTCTAATACTCAAATGATTTCAGATATTACAAATAAAAACCCAGAAATTTTTTTAGAAAAAGAGATAGAAATTAGAAAAAAAAATAATCTACCACCTTTCCAAAGATTTATTTCTTTAATCTTAACTGGTGAAAACGAAAAAATATTAGAAAAAGAAGCAATTAAGTTCAAGAATCATTTAGAAAAAAAAATAAATGGTAAAATTTTAGGTCCGGTGAGTGCACCTATATTTAGATTAAAAAGGAAGTATCGTGTGAGATTACTAATTAGAGGTCCAAAAACTTTAAAATTGCAAAATTCGTTAGCATTAATAATTCAAAAATATAAATTTCAGTCAGGAATAAAACTTTCAGTTGATGTTGATCCAATAAGCTTTAATTAAAGCCGAAAAAAAACAGTTTTTAGTCAATGAGTTACTTGAAGACTATAAGTGCATATGTTATTTAGAGCGTGATTTTATAATTAATCACTGACATTTTAGAGGTAAAATTGAGTAAAAATAAAGGATTTTCTGATACTTCAGCTAATAGATATTCTTTAGCTTTGTATGAATTATCGAATGAGTCTAATTTACTTACACAAATTGAAGAAAACTCAATTGCTTTCTTAGATTTAATTTTCAAAAGTAAAGACTTTAATAATTTAATTAAAGATCCAACATTAAATCGTGAAGTTTTAACAAAAATTGTAAATACAATATCTAAGAATTTTAAGTTAGAAAATTTATTCAAAAATTATATTAGTTTTTTAATTGTTAAAAGAAGATTTTTTTATGTAGAACAAATATTAAAAAGTTTTATTGAAATATGCTCTGAAAAAAGGGGTGAATTAAAAGCAGAGATTAAATCAGCGAAAGAACTAACCAACGATGAAATTAATAGAATTACAGAAGAGTTATCAGATAATTTTAAGTCAAAGATAAAATTAAACTATAATCATGATCAAAGTTTAATTGGAGGTCTAGTGGTGCAAGTAGGAAGTACAATGATAGATACCTCTATTAAAAAAAAATTACAACAAATAGAAACAAGAATGATAGAGGCATAATATGGAAATAAATCCTTCAGAAGTTACAAAAATTTTAAAAGAACAAATTAAAAACTTTGGAGAAAAAGCAGAAATCTCCGAAGTAGGACAAGTTTTATCAGTGGGTGATGGAATAGCAAGAATTTATGGCTTAGATAATGTACAAGCTGGAGAAATGGTTGAATTTTCTGATGGCTCAAAGGGTATGGCTTTAAATTTAGAAAGTGAAAATGTAGGAGTCGTAATTTTTGGAGATGATAGAAATATTAAAGAAGGAGATGTAGTTAAAAGAACAGGAAGTATTGTTGACACACCAGTTGGAAAAGAATTATTAGGAAGGGTAGTTGATGGATTGGGAAACCCCATTGATGGCAAAGGCGCTCTAGATAAGAGTATTAAAAAAAGTAGAGTAGAAGTAAAAGCTCCTGGAATTATTCCAAGACAATCTGTAAGTGAACCTATGCAAACAGGTTTAAAATCTATCGATAGTCTGGTTCCAGTTGGAAGAGGTCAACGTGAATTAATTATTGGTGACAGACAAACTGGTAAGACTGCAGTTGCAATTGATGCAATTATCAACCAAAAGAAAATTAATGAGTCTGGTGATGAGAAACAAAAACTTTATTGTATTTATGTTGCCATTGGTCAAAAAAGATCAACTGTAAGACAAATTCAAAAAACATTAGAAGAAGCTGGAGCAATGGAGTACACAACAATTGTTGCTGCAACAGCATCTGACTCCGCACCACTTCAGTTTTTGGCACCTTACACAGGGTGTACAATGGGTGAATATTTCAGAGATAATGGAATGCACGCATTAATTATTTATGATGATTTATCTAAGCAGGCTGTTGCTTATAGGCAAATGTCTTTATTATTAAGAAGACCTCCAGGACGTGAAGCTTATCCTGGTGATGTATTCTACCTTCATAGTAGATTATTAGAAAGAGCTGCTAAGTTAAGTGATGAGCATGGTGGAGGTTCGTTAACAGCACTTCCAATTATTGAAACACAAGGTGGTGATGTATCAGCGTTTATTCCAACTAACGTGATTTCAATTACAGATGGTCAAATTTTTTTAGAAACCGAACTTTTTAACCAAGGGATCAGACCAGCAATTAACGTCGGACTATCAGTTTCTAGGGTAGGTTCATCAGCACAGACAAAAGCGATGAAAAAAGTTTCTGGATCAATGAAATTGGAATTAGCTCAATACAGAGAGATGGCTGCTTTTGCTCAATTTGGTTCTGATTTAGATGCTTCAACACAGCAACTTTTAAACAGAGGTTCAAAATTAACTGAACTTCTTAAACAAAAACAATATTCACCAATGACAGTATCCGAACAAGTAATTTCAGTTTTTTGTGGTGTTAAAGGTTATTTGGATGATATTGAATTAAAAGATATCGCTGAGTTTGAAAACAAAATCATTGAAAAATGCAAGTCTGATAAACCTGAAATAATTGAGGCAATTCAAAGTTCAGGCAAACTTGAAGATAAAGAGGAAAAATTACTAGTCGAATTAATCACTCAGTTAAAGGAAAAATTTAAATCTTAATTTATTATGGCAAGTTTAGACGACCTTAAAAAAAGAATTTCTAGTGTAAAGTCTACACAGAAAATTACAAAAGCTATGAAGATGGTAGCAGCTGCAAAACTTAGAAGAGCTCAAGAAAGTGCTGAGAAGGGAAGGCCTTATTCAGAAAAAATGAATAATATAATTCTCAATCTTTCTAGCGGGATTTCAAACAAAGAAAATGCTCCAAAATTATTATCTGGATCAGGTAATGATAAAGTGCATCTTTGCGTTGTGATGACTTCTGATAGAGGTTTATGTGGTGGTTTTAATTCAAATATAATTAAAAAAGCTAAAAGCTATTTTGCAAAACTTGTAGATGAAGGAAAAAATTTAAAGATCAT